>CASEHR010000041.1 GCA_949287785.1 uncultured Bacillota bacterium
CCATAACCGAAAGAGGGGTTATTATAGTGGGATCCGATCCGCTCATCCAAGCCGACCCCTTCGATGATGGCTTTTGTATCAAGACCTTTAGTCTCGGCATAAGTATCGAGTTCATTGAAATAGGCGATCCTTAAAGCCAGATAGGTATTCGCAAAAAGCTTGATCGCCTCTGCTTCACTGGCACCGCAATATAAAACCGGCACTTCCTCTTTCAAAGCCGCTTCTTTTAAAAGACCGGCGAACTTTTTTGCCATATCGCTGTCATCACCGACGACGATCCGTGATGGATAGAGATTATCTTCCAAAGCCTTACCCTCTCTTAAGAACTCCGGCGAGAAGATGATGTTTTCCTTGTGGTACTTCGCTCTGACCTTCTCCGTATATCCGACCGGGATCGTCGATTTGATGACGATCGGTGTATCTTTACCATACTCATTGACCCTTTCGATCGCCTCTTCGACCGATGATGTATCAAAGTAGTTCTGATCGGGGTCGTAATTGGTCGGCGTTGCGATGATGATGAGATCTCTTCCGCTGTACGCCTCCCTTTTATCGATGGTAGCCCTGATCTTAAGATCTTCTTTCTTTAAATACTCCGATATCAGCGGATCTTTGATCGGTGACAATCTTTTATTCAACATATCGACTTTCTCTTTGATGATGTCTAATGCGATGACTTCATGTCTTTGTGCCAAAAGGACAGCTAAAGACAAACCGACATAACCGGTCCCGGCTACTGTGATCTTCATAATACCTCCTAACGCAATATGCCTATCTTATATAAAATACGGAAAAACCATCCGCCATGATCATATATCAGTCTATTGATATGACGGTAGTATCTGTTCTTGATCCCTTTTTTCAGATATGGGTTGTCTTTAAAATTTGGATATTCGGATATAAGATATTTCCACCCCTGATCGAGTGCTTCTTTTCTGACAGCTTTGTCTTTGATCCTGACTGCCCGCAGATAACCGCTGCCCAAGATCAGACGGATGCATATATAGCCGATCTCCGCTGCATAAAGATCCCATAATCCTCTCTTTTTATAAAAAGCCTTTAAAAGCCGAAGATCCTCGATAAGATCCAGGACTTCGCTTGAATATTCACGGGATTGCGATCCTTCGTTTTGATAATAATCGATAAGACCTTCACTTACATAAGCTGCTTTGTCCGCATACGCAAAAAGCTCATAGCTGAAACAGATGTCCTCATAGCGCAGTCCCTTATTGAACGAAAGGCCGTGTTCTTTGATAAAGGATGTCCGGTAGATCTTGTTCCAGACGAGGGCGAAAGCGCGTGTCAGCATATCCCGCTTGTCTTTAAAGCCGGTATCCTTTACATATTCGGTCTTATCTTTATAAACACGGATGAAGTCACAAAAAGCCACATCGGCTTTCTGATCTTCGATCGCTTTGAGCATCTTCATAGCCATATCTTTCCTGCATGTATCGTCACTGTCCAAAAAACCGAAATACTCCGTATCGACTTTAGCGATCCCGAAGTTGCGGGCATCAGCAATACCGCCGTTTTCCTTAGCGTAATAGAAAACATTGGCGTATTCATCACTGAAACTTCTGACGATCGATGCCGTCTCATCTTTTGAACCATCATCGACGACGATGATCTTGACCGCAACTGTCTGTTCCAGCAACGATCTGATGGCTTTGGCGATATCTTTAGCGCTGTTATAAGCACAGATGATGATACTAAGCTTTATCGACATGCAGATCTCTCCATAATACACCGGCACAAAGACCGATAAAAAGCGATGTCGAAAGCTCATCGAAAGTATGTCCGCTGACCAGTGATACGATGATCCCCATCGTCATCGCCGCCATCAGAAGCACATTGAACATCGTCCATTTCCTGTTTTTATAACTGATAATAAGCTTTATAGTCAGATAGCCCCATACTAAAAGCCACGGTAATGACATCAGGATGAATCCGACATAGCCCAAACTGAAATACTGCCGGAAAAAATCCCTTTCGATGATCACCGAACCGTTCATCAGTGTACTGTAACCAAGGCCAAGGCCTTTTTCATAAGTATCCAGTTTATTGAACTGATATTCATCGAAATAGTATTGCAGATTCCGGCCGTTGGTGTAATCGCCGGCACTATGTTCAAAGATCAATTCGACCCAGAAATACGGATCAAAGGTCTCCGGGAAATACTCTTCATAATATGGTCCCGGCACTCTTTCTATCCAATCCTTGTATTCATTGGCATAGCTCAGATAATAAGCGTGCCACTTGTCGCTGTATGGTATCAGATCCTCAGCTCCTTCATCGATCCTCTTTTTGATCTCCTCTTTGGTGTTGGTACCATCCGTCTCCTCTTCGTAGATGACTTGCGTATCCTCATACATATTGTAGGAAGGTGAATAAGGGATGATACAGCCGGTCATGACGATCAGTGCAAGGATAACGGCGATAAAGTTCTTATGGATCGTCTCATACTTTAAAAAGGCAAGCACAAGATATACCGCCAAGACCATGACCGGTACTAAAAATGCCCCGTATGTCGCCACCTTTGTCCCGATCATCATCATCGCCAGAGCATGGATAAAACACAGCGCGCCAAGACAGATCTTTTTAACCGGGTGTTTTTCTTTAAGGAAGAAATACATGATAAAACAGTCATTCAGAAACATCAGTATACTGGTGGTATTACCCTCTTCAAAAAAGAATTTAGTAGCATACCACTTACCATCTCCCATCATATCGACACTGAACCACGATAAGATATTGCCTGCGATGATGTTTTCATAATTGTAGGTCGTCAGACCAAATCTGAAGATATTGGCAATAAAAATACCAAGCCCCATGAATGAAGCGATCGTGATCGACACTTTTTTAAAGAGCGATTCTTTGATATCCATAAGATAGAAGACCCAGATATACACAAGCGGTATGACCAGGGTCATCATATAAGTGAGTTCCCGGAAGATACTGAAAGTAAAATTATCCGGCAGATACAGTGTTTCATTCAATGAAGAAGCACTTTGCATGTGCAAGATCATATATATGCCAAAAACGATGCCGTAGATCATCGCCATGATAAAGACCTTCTTCTTTCTTTTCTCATAAAGGAAGAAGACAAAGATGACCAGTAACGGCAGGATGATATAGTCGATGATCACCGTCAAACGCGGAATGCCGATCATGTCCAGCTGATCAGCCAGCAGGTAATCAAGCTCGATCAAAGGATGCATGGTCAAAAGGGCCATGATCATAACCATTAGATTTTCCTTATTGAATATCTTAGCCATTATGTTTGACCTTATGATGATAGTACATCTTTAAGATCGCCTTGTGGCGATATATCTCATCCGTCGTCTGTTCATTGACCCGGTATTTCTTATTCTTGCGTTTGAAGTACTGTCCTTTTGAGCGGAAGATGGCATCGATGAACTTATCACCGAATTCCCGGTCCGGATAGCGCATGAGTTTCTTCAGGGCAAAGGTGTAATTCCTCTGGACGATACATTCCAGCTCATCATAGTACTTATCAAAAGCTTCATGGTCTTTATAGTAATTGACCAGGATGTCGGCAACTTTGATGATATCGTAGATCGATTCATTGACGCTGCTTGTGACATTGCCTTTGCGGTTGACAAGATAATCATATAGCGGACGGTCGTTATAACCGATCTTTTTTGCGTGGTACATGAGCCTGAAGGTCGTAGCGAGATCTTCATGGTGAAGACCTTTAGGATATTTGATATCGTATTTTTCGTACAGTTCTTTCTTATAGATCTTGTTCCAGGAGGCATTGGGCGTATTGACGAGGATCTCGGGATTTTCACTGATATTATAGACCCCGTTTGGCACCTTTAAATGGATGACTTCCTCATCGCCGTCGATCGTGAATTGCTTATAGCCGAAGACGAACATATCCAGCTTGAACCGATCCATGTAAAAGACTGCCGCTTCGACAAACTTCGGCTCCGCCCGATCATCACCATCCATATGCATGATATATTCGCCGCTTGCCCTTTCGATCCCGAAATTGCGGGCATCAGCTGCCCCGCCGTTTTCCTTGATAAAGCTTTTGAAGCGCTTGTCGAGCTTGCAGTACTTGTCGATGATGATCTGACTGTCATCCGTCGAACCATCATTGATACATAAAAATTCGACATCCTGATAAGTCTGCTCGTGCAGAGACCTGAGACATTTATCCAGATATCTTCCGACATTGTATATCGCGATAATAACACTTACTTTACTCATTGGCGCACCTTCTCAATACTCTTGTGATAAGTTTTTGGACCATCTCTTCTTTACTGATGATCAATATCATACCATAAACAAAGATCCCCACTAACACCTGGATGACGTTGGTCATAAACTGGCCGGCATGTTGAGACCGATATAAACGACCGGAACGACCATGATGATACTGGCGATGAAGTAGATGATATAAGAACGATCGAATCTGATCGATATCTTTCCTTTGGAATAGCCGATCTCGACTAAAGCCACAGCGATCTCGGCGATGACGCTTCCCAAAGCTGCTCCGACTGCCTGAAAACGTGGGATCAGGACAAAATTGGCGCAAAGATTGGTGATCGCCCCGATGATGACGGCCTTGGTATACTCGCTGTTTCGGCCGGTCCCGACTAAAAACTGCGTTCCGAAGACATTGGAAAGAGACGTCAGCAAGATGATCGGGGTACTGATCTGGATCAGAAAAGTGATCGAAGGCTGATCAGGCAGATACCAGGGGATAAAGCTCGGCGCTACAGCGCTCATCCCGAACATCATCGGAAATGCCAGCATGGTCGCGATCTTGATCGTGCCGTTGATATACCTCGATACCTCCTTGTTGTCACCGCTTCGATAGTAGACATTGGCGATCCTTGGCATCATCACGCTGCCGATCGCCGTAATAAAATACAAAAACATGCTGATAAAACCCTGGGCAGCTTTATATGTCGAAACATAGGCGGTATCATTTGTCAGATATCCCAGCATCGTCTGATCCAAGATCGTATAGACACTGCTGGCGATCGTCGGGACAAACAGAGCGAAAGTCCCTTTCAGATGATTTCGATAGGCATCGATGACAGAGACCTTGACTCTATCGATATATCTTGGCAGACGGAAAAACATGATGAGCTGACCAAAGACCTCACTCAATGAATTGATGAGGACAAACTTCCAGAGATCATCCGGCGTTTTGACGACGAGGACGATGAGGATAACTCCGATCAGTTTCACACTGATGTTCCTCAATGATGTCGCTTTGAAATCTTCGACACCGTAAAAGAACCAGGTGATATTGAAAGCACTGGCTAAGATCGTAAAGAAATACAGATAATAGACGAACTGATCCTCTTTGACTGTGAGATAGATATAAAGAAAATACAAAAGACAGGCGATCGTCATATTGATCATCAGAACGACCCAGACTTCAAAGAAAGTCTTAGAAAGGCGTTTGCGGTCATCACGGACCCTGGCTATCTCACGATTGCCATACAGATTACAACCCAACGTCCCAAACAATATGAACCAGGTCGCGATATTACCGGCGAAATCACTGATCCCCAAAGTCGTCGCCCCAAGATGTGACATAGTGTAAGGCACGATGATCACCGGTGTAGCGATCTTGACGACCTGATAGAGGATGTTATAGAAGTAATTGATAAACAATCTCTTATCCATAGCTAGTTAATTATACACTTAATTGATCACACTACCTTAAAATATTTGCTGCCAGATAAAAAGCACAGTCATCTGTGCCTTTTATCTTTGGGTATCAAATTATAATAATGACTTGTACAACTCCCTGATCTCTTCAACGCTTGTTTCGCGCGGATTGCCCGGGCAGCAGGCATCCGCCAGTGCCGATTCACTCAGGAAATCGAGATCTTCTTCTTTGACGATGTCTTTGAGATCTTGCGGTATGCCGACATCACTTGCGAGTCTCTTTACAGCATCACAAGCGGCTCTGCGATATGCTTGCTGATCCATACCGCTTGTATCGACACCCATCGCTTCAGCGATATCCTTGTATTTACTCCCGGTATATGGAGCATTGTATTCCATGACCGTCGGCAAGATGATCGCATTGGCAATTCCGTGCGGTGTATCATATAAGGCACCTAAAGGATGAGCCATCGAGTGGACCAGACCAAGACCGACATTGGAGAAACCCATACCGGCGATATACTGACCCAAAGCCATTCCTTCTCTTCCTTCGGCATCACCGTTTACCGCACCTCTTAAACTTTTGGCGATGATCTCGATCGCTTTGAGATGGAACATGTCGCTCATTGCCCATGCCCCCTTAGTGATATAACCTTCGATCGCATGGGTCAGGGCATCCATACCGGTAGCTGCTGTAAGTCCTTTCGGCATCGTCGCCATCATATCCGGGTCGACAAACGCAACGACCGGAATGTCATGGACATCGACACAGACCATCTTGCGGTTTTTCTCCGCATCGGTGATGACGTAATTGATCGTGACTTCCGCTGCTGTACCGGCCGTCGTCGGAACAGCGAAGATCGGTGTACAGGCATTTCTGGTCGGCGCTACACCTTCAAGACTCCTGACATCATCAAATTCCGGATTCCGGTCGATAATACCGATGGCTTTCGCCGTATCCATACTGGAACCACCGCCGATAGCGATGATATAGTCAGCACCGGCATCATGCAGCGCTTTGACCCCGCTTTGAACGTTTTCGATCGTCGGATTAGGTTTGATATTGGAATAGATCGCATATGCCAGACCTGCTTTATCCAAAAGATCGGTCACTTTCTGTGTAACACCGAACTTCAAAAGATCAGGATCTGAACATACAAGAGCTTTTTTGAAGCCTCTGGCTTTAGCTTCGGTAACGACTTCATCGATCGCTCCTTTGCCATGATAGCTTGTTTCATTTAATACAAATCTGTTTGCCATACATTTATCCTCCTTGATCATATTATCACAAATAGTGGTTTGATAGCTATATTACTGCGATTTTACTTTAAATGATCCCCCCCATGTTAAAATATATAAAAGGAGTATATTCTATGAAACTGCTATCCATCATATTGCTTATCTTTACTCTTGCCGGCTGTACATCCGAAAATGTATCGCCGACCGGATCACCGGTGACGACACCTGCGACTACCGATGGCACAAGATCAGAGATCGTCCGTAAGATCGAGGCAGATGACATCATCTTTGATGACCTCGCAAATGACGGGGTCGGTTCGATCCTAACCGACAAAGTGACGATGACCGCCAACAGTCGTAACGGCATCGCCATCGTCAAAGACAACGCGCTGTATCTTCAAAACGCCGATGGCAGCCAAGAGATCATGGTCGATGATCTTAATGATATCAAGGGTATCGCCTGGCATACCGACTGCGGTGGGAACGATATCTTTTCCGCATTGCATAATGACGGTACTGTCAGTGAATTCTCCGTCTACCTGGAAGACTATGAGGACCCGATGTCATATACTGTATCCAATGTCTTTAGACCACAGCTTGAAGGCGTGACCGATATCAAAGGATATGATGACACCAATCCGCTTACCACTTGCGGCAATGCAACATTCTATTATGTCCTGTCAGATGGAAGTGAAGTCAATGGAAACGGATATACGCGTGAAGAGTTCCATCCTTATGTCAGCTTTATTGAGTTCAGCACTGAAAACGAAAATAAAGGTGCCAGTGCCGGGATCAAGAATTATGATGTCTTATACATCTTTGCAGACGGTACGCTATTTAAAGGCAAAGCTTATTTTGAAGATCTGCGTGAGCTTATACGACTTGAAAGCTATGATGAGAAACTGACTTATAACAATGAAGACATCACCGTCGATAAGCTCAGCATCTATGCCGATTCCGATTACAACGTCTATATCTTGGCAGACGATGAGACACTGTATGTCGTCGACAAAGACTTCAGCATAAGCGGATATGCCAACGCTTCGATCACATATGAAGGCTATGACGCATATGATAATCTGGCTGAGATAGCCTTCACAAGCGATGATGGCGATGTCGTCATAAATAACGGCTATCCGATAAACAAAGCGATCAATTACAATAACACATCATTTTTTAGTGCCAATTAAAAGGGAAGATCATTCATCTTCCCTTTTCATTTCTTCCGGTGCTTCTACTCCTAAGTAGTAGAGAGCGTTTTTTAATGTGATCTTCGTCGCCAGGACTAAAGCCAGTCTCTGTTTAGTCATTTCGATATCATTAGGATCATTGACCCGGCATACACTGTAAAATGAGTGGAAATACTGAGCCAGCTTCTGGATGTAGTTACAGACTTTATTCGGAGCCCTGTCCTTAGCGGCATCAGCGATGAGATTCGGAAATTCATTGATATATTTCAATAATTCAGTCTCTTTGTCACTTACAAGCAAGTCATATCTGGCACACTTCTCAGCCTTGACATCAGCCTGTCTTAAGATCGAGGCGATCCGGGCATGGGCATATTGCGCATAGAATACCGGATTTTCATTGGTCTTTTTCCTTGCCAGACCGAGATCAAAATCCATATGCGTATCCAGAGCTTTGGATAAGAAGAAGTATCTGGCAGCATCGACACCGATATCTTCACACAGTTCTCTGATCGTGACGGCATTGCCTGTCCGCTTGGACATCTTGACTTCCTTACCATCTTCAACAAGTCTGACCATCTGCACGATATCGACTTCCAGAGAGTCCTTCGGATAGCCCATCGCTTCGATCGCCGCTTTCATCCGTGGGATATAACCATGATGATCAGCTCCCCAGATATTGACGAGCTTCTTATAGCCTCTTTCAAACTTATACAGGTGATTGGCGATGTCCGGTGTCAAATAGGTATAATAGCCATCAGATTTCTTCAAGACTCTGTCTTTATCATCGCCATAGACACTTGATCTGAACCAGATCGCGCCGTCAGCTTCATAAGTCAGACCCATGGCGATCATCTTTTCCATGACCTTATCGATCCTTCCCTCTTCCACGAGCTTTTTCTCCGAGATCCATGAATCAAATTCACAACGGTAATAGGCAAGATCGTCACGGATCCGCTTCATCTCGAGACGATAACCTTCGCTCTTGAAGAAAGCGTGTGCTTCTTCTTTACTGACATGCAGCCACTTATCACCATATTCTTGGGCGATCGCAATGCCGATATTCTTGACATCCTGACCATGATAACCGTCTTCCGGCAGGCTGAAATCCAGTCCTAAAGCTTCTCTGTATCTGGCTTCGACCGATAATCCCAGCATCTCCATCTGATTGCCGGCATCGTTGATATAATACTCTCTCAATACATTATAGCCACTGGCTTTCATAAGTCTGGCAACGCTGTCACCCCAGGCTGCTCCGCGGGCATGGCCTAAATGCAGGATGCCGGTCGGATTGGCGGATACATATTCCAACAGCACAGGAAGGTCTTTGCCGCTATTATTTCTGCCGTAATCATCCCCTTGATCGATGACCACATCGATCACATTCGCTAACGCTTCCTTCTTCATCCAGAAATTGATAAAACCCGGTCCGGCGATCTCGATCTTATCGACATCATCGAGTTTCTCTTTCAGACCATCCGTGATGATAACAGCGATATCCGCCGGTCTTTTCCTGGCTATTTTCGCAAGGCGCATCGCTACATTAGTAGCGTAATCGCCGTTATTACTGTCTTTAGGGATCTCGATCATCAGGACACTGTCTTCGACATCGATTCCCAGTTCTTCTTTGACGACCTCTTTGATCGCCTGTTTTAACTTCGCTTCGATCTGATTCATATCTACCTCATTCAATACGCATAAAGTTTAGCTAAACTTCTGTGAACTTGCAATCACTAGCTGAGCATTTTACCGACATAGGGGATCTTTCTGATGATATAGGCGACGATAAATGCTAGGATAAAGACGATGATCACGATGATCGGTATCGAAAGCACCGGTGCAAAGGACAGGGTATCGATATTCAATGTATATAAGACATTGATACAGTAATCATGCGTCAAGTAGATACCAAAGGATATCTTGGCACTGATATCGATAAAACGGCTGTATCTTATCTCTTTGCCTTTAAAAAAGATGAAGATCGATACTGCTACCAGCAGGGTTATAAGTCCCAGGTTATCATTGAACATAGGGATATTGATGATATTTTTGTCCATGGATAATACGATATCCAAGATCACCGATCCCAGAAGACCGACGATCGCCGACCCGTAGATCAAAGTCCTGACTGTTTTTTTAAGATCATAAGTCTTCAGATAATAGCCCATGACATAATACATGCTGTAGCCCGTGATCATCTTAAGATCAAGCTTTGAAAGCCAAAGGCCGATCACCGTATCTCTTTCAAGCAAACGCAGGATACAGGTCACGACGATCGATATGATCAGGTAGTATTCGATATCTCTTTTATCCGCCCCTTTGATGAAGCTCCGCAGGACCGGCGTGATGATATAAAGACCTATGATCAGATATAGAAACCACAGATGATAATGCGTGTCAGCACATAGTGTCCGATACAATGAAGCTGCTATAGTGGTGATGCTGATACTTTTCAATCCATAGTGATCGACAAGATTATAGAAAGTTCCCCAGACGATAAGTGCTGTAAGGACCCGCAGGATATACTTAAAGAAGATATCTTTATAAGTGATCTTCTTTAAAGGATCCAGCAAGAACATCCCCGACAACATCACAAACATCGGCACCGCCCATCGACACAGCATATTGTATACCGACATCGTCATCCAGGCACTGCTGCCGATGATATCACCGGTCATCGATATCGCCGACACATGGATGAAGATCACGGCAAAAGTGGCGATCACCCGCAATACATCAGCATATAACAAGCGCCCGTCAGATGTTTTTGTATCCATACCTTTTAATGCTTTCCATGACCCTAATTATATCTTAAGACCCGATCAAGTACCAGTAAGATAAAAGAATAAGCCGCGATCGGATATCTTGCGATACGATCACCATCCTTCGATGATACCTTGTATATTTAAAGGTATGCTATAATGGAGTCATGGAAAATATCTGCATTCAAAGCGAGATAATGCCTTTAAAGAAAGTCCTCTTACATCGTCCAGGCAACGAGCTTCTGCATCTGACCCCGGATACACTGGAGGAATTGCTGTTTGATGATATTCCATATCTGAAGGCGGCACAAAAAGAACACGATGCCTTCGCGGAAGTCTTGAAAAACGAAGGTGTAGATGTTGTCTATCTGGAAGATCTGATGGCTGAAGTATTGAAGGACAAGAAAGTAAAAGACAGCTTTATCAGACAATACACTATTGAAGCTGATATCCATACGCAAAGATATCAGGATGCGATCTACGATCATCTGATGGCGATCGGTGATCCCAAGGAACTGGTATTAAAGACGATGGCAGGTATAAACAGAGATGATATCCATGTCAAAAGCGATTCTTCGCTTTTTGATCTTATAAACGGTAAAGACAAGATGATCATCGACCCCATGCCTAATCTTTACTTCACAAGAGATCCCTTTGCTTCGATCTTTGATGGTGTCTCTATAAACAACATGTATTCAAAGACCAGATCACGGGAGACCATCTACGCTGACTACATCTTTAAATATCATCCATTATACAAAGATGTGCCTCATTATTATGATCGTCATGATCCTTTTAAGATCGAGGGTGGTGATATCTTGGTCCTTGACAAGAGTACACTGATGATCGGTGTATCGCAAAGGACCGAACCAGATGCGGTCGAACTGATAAGCGAACGGCTTTTCAGACAGAATAAGGATGTCAGGACCATCCTGGCGATCGCCATTCCCAAGACCCGCTCATTCATGCATCTGGATACTGTCTTTACTCAGGTCGACTACGATAAGTTCACAGTCCATAGTATGATTGCTCCTTTGGCTATCTATCGGATAGAAAAAGGAAAGAAGATAAAGAAAGAAGAAGATCTGGGTCATGTGCTGATGGATGTATTGGGACTAGATCATGTCACTTTTATACGCTGCGGCGGTGCCGATATCATCGCATCGAAGCGTGAACAGTGGAATGATGGTTCCAATACCCTTTGTATCGCACCCGGTGTCGTCGTATGTTATGAAAGAAATGATATCACCAATAAAATACTCAAGGACAGTGGCCTGAAGGTCTTGACGATCCCCAGTTCCGAACTCTCACGGGGACGCGGAGGACCAAGGTGCATGTCGATGCCGTTGATAAGAAAGAGGTAATAATGGATCTGAAAGGAAGAAGTTTTTTAAAGCTGCTGGATTATTCAAAGGAGGAGATCGAATATCTCATCGATCTTGCTGCCCGATTTAAAGAGATGAAAAAAGATAGGATCAGGCATGATTATCTGCGGGGCAAGAATATCGTCCTGCTTTTTGAGAAGACCTCCACTAGGACAAGGTGCGCTTTTGAAGTGGCGGCAATGGATCTCGGGATGGGTGTGACCTATCTCGATCCACGTTCCAGTCAGATGGGAAAAAAGGAAAGTATCGAGGATACTGCCAGAGTCCTCGGCTTAATGTATGATGCGATCGAATACCGCGGCTTTTCACAGAAGATCGTCGAAGAGATCGCCCTTAATGCCGGTGTTCCGGTATACAATGGTCTTACCGATGAATTTCATCCGACCCAGATGTTGGCAGACATTCTGACGATCAAAGAAGAAGTAAAGGATGAACATATCAAAGTGTGTTATTTAGGTGATGCGGCCAATAATGTCGCTAATTCCCTGATGGTCGTCTGCGCTAAACTCGGTATCGACTATACAGCTTGCGGACCGGCGTCACTTATGCCGGACAGACGTCTTGTCGAAAAATGCCAGAATATCGCCATGCAAAGCGGAGCCAGAATATCGTTCACTGACAAGATCGAAGACGGAGCAGATCAGGCAAATGTCATCTACACCGACGTTTGGGTCTCGATGGGTGAACCAGACAGCGTATGGAAAGAGCGTATCGATATCCTAAGACCTTATCAGGTAAATGAAAAAGTCATGCGTCTTGCCCGCGAAGATGCCATCTTCATGCATTGTCTGCCATCATTTCACGATCTTGAGACCGATATTGCCAAAGACATCTATAAACGCTTCGGGATCAGAGAGATGGAAGTTACCGATGATATCTTCCATTGTGAAAAGTCAGTCGTCTATAAACAGGCTGAAAACCGGATGCATACGATCAAGGCGGTCCTGTATGCGACTTTATATGATGAAAGGGAGGCAGGATGAAAGAATACACTATCCACAGTTTCGATGAACTGCATGAGATGATCTTTATGGATTGCTACGACGAAAAGACGAAACGTTACCGCAACAATTTCGTCTACCGGGGCATGGCTGATAAAGATTATCATCTTCTGACCAAACTGAACCGTGTCTGCGGTCATGATCTGACCCTTGAGACTTCGATCAACCGCAGTTTCCTCAAATACGGCTATGCCGATGTCAAAGATGTATCGTCTTTCTGGCAGATGCTGGCGATGGGACAACACTATGGTTTACCGACCAGGCTTTTAGACTGGACCTATTCACCGCTGGTCGCTGCTCACTTTGCGACAGAGGATATCTATAAATACGACCGTGACGGCGTCATCTACCGTATCAGCATGAATGCCGGTTATGACCGTTTACCGGCATGTCTTAAAGATGAACTGATAAGATCCAACGCCCAGAGCTTTACCCTGAGTATGCTTGATGCCCATGCCAGGGATCTTGAGACTTTTCATTCATTGAGCGATGATCCTTTCTTCGTCTTTTTTGAGCCGGCCAGTCAGACCGACCGGATGACGAATCAATATGCCCTCTTCTCGATGACTTCCGATCCGCGATACTCGATCGTCGATCTTTTAAGCGATGACAAGAATGATGAATTGATCAAGATCATCATCCCCAAAGAGGTCAAATTAGAAGTCCGCGATAAACTCGACTACATCAATATCTCCGAAAGGCTGATCTATCCGGGACTTGATGGTATCTGTTCCTGGATCACCCGTCGTTACGCTGACCTTGGTCACCGTTAAAAAAGCTCCGCGCAGGAGCTTTTGTTTTACTTCATAAACAAGCGGATCATCTTGTTTTTGGTGTCGTTATACGGACGATATCTGAGCGGCAGATCGATCCATGTCTTCTTGTCGACGATACTCTTCAGGTGCGAGAATGTCTCAAAACCGACCTTGCCATGATAACCGCCCATACCGCTTTCACCGACACCGCCAAACGGCATCGCACTTGTCGCCAGGTGGATAATCGTATCATTGATACAGCCGCCGCCGAAATTGATGGTCCTAGTCACTTTATCCATCACTGCCTTATCGGAAGTGAAGAGATATAAAGCTAGCGGATTAGGTCTGTCTCTTACGATCTCGATCATCTCATCGAGGTCTTTATAAGGTATGATCGGCATGATCGGGCCAAAGATCTCCTCTTGCATTACCGGATCATCAAAGGTCACATTGTCTAAGACCGTCGGCGCGATCTTGAGCGTTTTTTCGTCACCATAACCACCGACGACGACTTTCTCCGGCTGGATCAGACCCATCAGGCGCTGATAATGCTTTTCATTGACAATACGACCATAGTCATCCTGCGCCAGGATATCGCCACCGTATTGTTTTGCGATCTCTTCCCGGACACATAACAGGAATTCGTCATGGACCTTTTCATCGACCAGGACATAATCCGGAGCAACACAGGTCTGGCCGACATTGAGATATTTACCGAAGACGAGTCTTCTGGCTGCCAACGGGAGGTTTGCACTATCGGTAATAAAGACCGGTGATTTACCACCCAGTTCCAGAGTGATCGGCGTCAGGTGATTGCTGGCTCTGGCCATGACCTCTTTACCCACAGTCACGCTGCCGGTGAAGAAGATGTAGTCAAAGTGCTGATCAAGAAGGGCTTGATTCTCTTTGCGGCCACCGGTGACGACAGATATCATGCCCGGATCGAACTTAGCGGCCAGCTTAGCCAATAAAGCTGATGTTGCCGGTGAATAAGCGCTTGGTTTTATACATACGGTATTACCGGCTGCGATCGCATCAACGACCGGATCAAGCGTCAGCATAAACGGATAATTCCATGGACTCATGACCAATACGACACCGTAAGGACTTGGCCTTCTGAAAGACTTGGAATGAAATTGGGCCAGTGGTGTATGAACTCTTCTATCACGTGCATAGCATCTGATATGCCGCAGCATGTAGTCGATCTCATTTATGACCATTCCTACTTCACAAAAGTATGATTCATTCCGCCCTTTTCCCAGATCCTGATGAAGGGCACCATAGATCTCTTCTTCCATCTCCAGGATCGTCTTTTTCAGTTTTTTGAGCACGGCGATCCGGAAATTGACATCCTGGGTCTTGCCGCTTCTGAAATAGGCTTTCTGTACATCAATGATCGCTTGGATCTCTTCAACTGTCATAATTTACTCCTTTATTTCAAAATAGAATCTCTCTAATTCATCCGCTGTCATAAAGACCGGTACGGGATATAACGGGTTTGCCTCTTTGGCTGCCCGTCTTGCGAGCATAGGTATATCTTCTTCTTTGATACCCTTGAGCTTATCTGGAATACCCATGTCGGCATTGAGCTTCTCAATGCTTTCGATGAACCTGATAGCAGCTTCTTCATCACTGTCTTCTTCACTTGCAACATGAGCCGCTATAGCCAATACCTTGAGTTTCGGATAGATGACTTCACCATATCCTTTCAATACATAAGGCAGGATAACAGCGTTAGCCAGACCATGAGGGATGCCATATTGGCCACCCAGTGAATGAGCTATCGCATGTACATATCCGACATAGGAGACCGTAAATGCACAACCGGCCAGATAGGCTGCATTGAGCATATTCTCTCTCGCTTTCAGATCATCACCGTGTTCATATGCTTCTTTGATATTTTCATAGATCAGACGCACCGCTTGCAAAGACTGACTGCGCGTCTTTTTCGTCGTACTCCTTCCGATATAAGCTTCTACCGCATGCGTCAAAGCATCCATACCGGTCGTTGCCGTCAGAGACTTTGGCAAAGACACTGTCAGCATTGCATCCAGAAGGGCATAACTCGGAATAAGACAAAAATCATTGATCGCATATTTGTAATGGGTCTTTTCATCAGTGATAACAGCTGCCAAAGTCGTCTCGCTGCCGGTACCCGCTGTCGTCGGAACAGCGATCAGCAACGGTGTCGGCATCAGTACTTTGAGGACACCTCGCATATCTCTGAGATCTTTATGTTCCCGGGCAATGATTGCCCCTGTACCTTTCGCACAGTCCATCGCCGATCCGCCACCGAGACCGATTATTGCCTGAGCGCTGTTGTCATAATACATGATCCGCGCTTCCCGGCAGTTTCTGATCGTCGGATTAGCTACAGTCTTATCATAGACCGCCACCTTTATACCGGCTTCTTTCAGCGGCGCGATGACTTTTTCGGTGATCCCTGCCTTCACAAGACCTTCGTCGGTGATGCACAAAACGCTCGTGATACCCTTGCGTTTAAGTGTATCGACCAGATCATCTTCATTATAAAGACGTTCCGGCTGCCGATACGGCATTACCGGGATCGCTGCGCGAAATACGGTCTGATAGACCCTGCTTCCCATCTCATAGAGCGATTTCATATGCTTCCTCCTATTATGAATACCCTTATTTCCTACATCTCTATTTTACACGAAAACGCTTTCAGATAATACAGCAATCGTTCTATTTCACCAAATATTCACTTTTCTAAGATCATATGATATATGCCCATCCTGCACGAAGTGCTAGAATAGGCACATCAAGGAGGTATATATGAAGATAGCTATCATATACGATTCCAATACCGGCAACACAAAGACCATGGCTTATGCGATCAGGGATGCTTTAAAAGATCAGACGATCGTCTTTCTTGATCGACCTTGTGATGATATCCCGCAAGCTGATTTATATTTCATCGGTTCCTGGACCGATAAAGGCGATGCGAGCGAAAAGACCAAAACACTGCTCAGATCGCTCCACCATCAAAAGATCGCCTATTTTGCGACAGCCGGCTTTAAAGGTGACGACTACTTTGATCGTCTGTTTGATCGTGTTAAAACATATATTGACGAAGATAATATCTTACTCGGGCATTTTTATTGCCAAGGAAAAATGCCTATGGCTACAAGAGAACGATATGAAATGATGATCAAAGCCCATCCTGATGATAAAAACCTGAAGACCAGTCTGGCTAATTTTGACGATGCCATGTCACACCCTGATAAAGAAGATATTGCCGACATCAAAAAGTGGGCTTTGTCGATGATCAAAACTTATCAGACCACCTTGTCATAGAAGCTCATCTTCAGTAGTTTGATATCTGAAAAACATTTTAACTATGGGTTTAAAGCGTTTTGTCGCGAATATGTTGCGTTGTCACATGTACTTAATAGCCCCAAAACCACTACAACGTTAAAACATGTTCATTATATTTTTTCTTTACCCAAGAACAAATCAATTGCATTTATATGATGAACACCTTCTTG
>CASEHR010000042.1 GCA_949287785.1 uncultured Bacillota bacterium
CAAAACAAGTCTCTAGAAACTCGATCCTTCTTTCAGGAATACCTCTATCTTCCACTGTTACCTCCTTTGATCACTAATTGATCAGATAGTCAGGATATAGACAAAATAAAAAGCGCATTCCTTTTAAAGACAGGAATACGCTATATCTCTTGACAGATGAAAAGGCTGTCCGTACGCTAGTGCTGTGCTGTGCTGTGATTTGCTGTGCTGTGATGTGATATTTATAACCTTTTCTTTCATTATCGATACCTTTGATAGATATGTCTATATTGGAACATAAAGATCATGTGATGTCAAGGAAAGTATTGTATTTAATATATGAAAGGATTTTGATGTGTTTTTTGATCAATAAGCACTTATCAGAGTGTGGAAAAGCGATCTGCCGTCAATGATCTCGATCCTGTCTGAACCTTCGATACTGCCGTATGTATCCGGTATCTCGCCATTCAGGGTGTCTTTGATATAAGTAATAAGTGCTTCGCTTGTATTCATCGCTGCATCATAGACTATCTTCTGATCCATAAACATCGTCATCCCGTTACCGCCGTCTTTGATCGTAAAGCTGTCGGCTGCCAGCTGATAGGTCTTTTCTGGGTCAAGCGGCAGATAGGCATCGCTTTCCTTATCATAGACATATACATCGGTTATGCGATATTCACCATTTACGCCGTTAAAGTTACCATCCTGATCGGTAATGACATTTGAATCAAAAGAAGTGTCAATAGTATATCTGATGCCTGATACCTGTAAAAAGATATCAGAATTATCAGGGAGATCTTTTGCCCCGAATTCCAGGGCATCGATGATCGTCTGTCCGGTCGTTTCAATCAGGCATAACCGGTCATATGATGGTAATACATTCAAGATATCGCGATAAGTGATATCACCATCACTTATATCATCTCTGATCTGGCTGCTGCTTACTATTGCGACATCACTGTCTAAGGCATAACGGTATGCATCGGCGATCAGATCACCGAGATTGGTCTCCTGAAGACCGGCTATTTGATCATAGCTGTTTGCGATGAGGTCGTATTCACTGTTTCCGATGACAGTCATTATCTCTTGATCGACTTTATCATTGATACCGGTCAGATACTCTTCGACTTCCCGGTATCTGTCATCGGCGATCACCGTATCGGTCAAGATGAGTTCGGTGTCGATGTTTCCATCACTATCGATCATGATCTTGCCGATGTATTCACCTTTGGTGCCTGCCTGCATGACGATCACATCATGTCCGTCCTTGTCTTTGAGTGTCGTGTTATATGAATCGTGTGTATGACCATCGATGAGGATATCGATACCATCGGTATTGGCTAAAAGGGAATCCGAAGAATACTCGTCTTCATCGTCCATGCCAAGATGAGCCAGGGCGACGATATAGTCGACATCTTCTCTTATCTCGTCGATCTTGGCCTGGATCCGCTCATAAAAGACAGTGCTGTCATCTTCACCATAAAAAGTATATAAATAATTACCGTCTGCATCTTTGAAGTTGTCCGGATCATTGGCGGTCAGGGCGTGTGGCGTAATGATGCCAAGATAGGCGATCTTACGGTCGCCGTATTCGATGATCCTGTAACTGTCAAGCAAGTCATCACCGTTGATGTCGGTAAAATTGGCGGCGATGTATGGGAAGTTGCTCAGATCTTCCGCCGATTTCATGAAATTATCGACACCGTAGGTGAACTCATTTTCGCCGGGTACGGCGATGTCATAACCTACCTCATTCATGATATCGACGATATAACTGCCTTTAGACAGATAGCCGAGCATATTGCCCCAGAAAGCATCACCGGTATC
>CASEHR010000043.1 GCA_949287785.1 uncultured Bacillota bacterium
CACTAGCTACGCCTTTACCGCCGCGAAAATTGGCAAAGATCGGGAAACAGTGTCCTACAATAACAGCCAATCCTCCATAAGCTATCGCTTCGGGTGCGATAAAGTGTAATGCGATCATATAGAGTAAAGCTTTTAAAGCATCCAATATGATGACTGCTGCTCCTGCTTTGGCTCCCAATACCCTACCGGCATTTGTTCCACCGAGATTACCCGAGCCATACTCACGAATATCCTTTCCATAAAATACTTTCCCAATAATCAACGCCCAAGGGATCGAACCGATTATATAACCGACAACGATCGCAACGATCGTAATCAATATCTGTATAAACATCGATAAATATCCTCCTTATCAAAATAATTTTACCATAATATAATATTGCTTTATGTTATAATTTTGTGGTTGCAAGGAGAAATATGAACGAAAAATACGATGCAAGTAGTATTAGAATATTAGAAGGATTAGAAGCAGTCAGAGTAAGGCCCGGTATGTATATCGGATCAGTCGATACCCGCGGTCTTCATCATTTATTGTGGGAGATCTTGGATAACGCGATTGACGAAGCATTAAACGGATATGGTAAAGAGATTACGGTCACTCTCAATAATGATGGTTCATGTACGGTCAGCGATAATGGGCGCGGAATGCCATGTGATAAACACGAATCGGGAAAAAGCGCATTAGAAGTCATTTTCACTGTCTTACATGCCGGTGGTAAATTCCAAGAAGGCGCTTATAAGACAGCCGGCGGTCTTCATGGTGTTGGCGCGAGTGTAGTAAATGCTTTGAGTGAGTGGGTGGAAGTTGATGTCTATCGCGACAAGAAGCATTATCATATCAGTTTTGCGCAAGGCGGAAAAGAAACATCGCCTCTTAAAATTGTTGGTAGTACTAACCGAACAGGTTCAACCGTACGTTTTAAACCTGATCCAAAGATCTTTTCGACTACGACATTCAATATTGAAACGATCACCAACCATATTCAAGAAGAAGCTTTCTTATTGAGTGGGACCAAGATTATCGTTAATGATGATATCAATAAGAAAGAATATGTATATGAATATCCTGATGGACTCAGGTCATTTATTGAATACCTGGACGAAGATAAAGATGCTATTCATGATCCGGTCGTTTTTGAAAAATCGATTAACGGTATCGATGTCAAAGTAGCTTTTCAATATTGCGACTCATATCAAGAGAATACATTTTCATTTGTTAACCTTGTCAGGACAAGGGATGGCGGTACGCATGAAGTGGGTTTCAAGACCGGATTTACGAAAGCGATCAATGATTTTGCGAGGTCTGAAGGAATCTTAAAAGAAAAAGATAAAAACTTTGAAGGTGTTGATGTTAGAGAAGGTCTTACATCGATCATTTCTGTTTCGATCGGTGAAGAGAAGCTACAGTTTGAAGGTCAGACCAAAAGCAAGCTTGGTACCCCTGAAGCGAAGAATATAGTCGAAACAGTCACCAATGAGAAGCTTTCTTATTATCTGCAAGAGAATAAGTCAATCGCTCTAAAGATCATCAAAAAGATAAAAGATGCGACAGCAGCTCGCGATGCCGCCAGAAAAGCTAAGGAAGAGATGCGTAAAGGACGCAAAAACGATAAGCGCTCGGAAAAAATCTTAAGCGGCAAATTGGCCAATGCTCAAAGTAAGGATCATTCAAAGCTTGAGCTATTCCTCGTTGAAGGTGATTCAGCTGGCGGCAGTGCTAAAAAATGCCGCGATTCCAAATATCAGGCGATTCTTCCCCTGCGAGGGAAAGTACTCAATACTGAACGTGCTTCAATTAATGAAGTGGAAAAAAACGAAGAATTGAATACCATCATTCACGCAATCGGAGCGGGTGCAGGTATTAATTTCAATGTCGAAGATATCAAATACGATAAGATCATCATTATGACTGATGCCGATACCGATGGCGCGCATATTCAGGTCCTTCTGCTGACTTTTTTCTATCGATACATGCGCGAATTGATTGAGACAGGACATGTGTATATCGCAACACCACCGCTTTACGGCATAAAAAAGAACGGTGAAATGCATTATGCATATGATGAAAGGGAACTGGATATGCTAAAAAAAGAGTATGGCAAGTCTGAGATAAAACGTTATAAAGGTCTTGGTGAGATGAATGCCAATGAACTATGGGAGACGACGATGGATCCGATGCGCCGAACACTGGTTCAGGTAACTCTTGATGATGCAACGGCATGCGAAAGAAGAGTTTCGGTCCTTATGGGTTCTAAGGCTGAACTAAGAAGAGAGTGGATCGATGAAAACATCGATTTCACCCTTGAAGAAAGTTATCAGGTAAGCAATTGATGGCAAAAAAAGAAAAACTAAATGACATATCCAAAAAAGTAGAATTAGGTCTCGATACTTTGATGTCTGACCGTTTTGGACGTTATTCCAAATACATCATCCAGGAAAGAGCATTGCCTGATGGGCGGGACGGTCTTAAACCTGTTCAAAGGAGGATCTTATACGCAATGTGGGAAGATGGAAATACCTTTGATAAACCGACTCGTAAAAGCGCCAAAGCAGTGGGTTATATCATCGGATATTATCATCCTCACGGCGATACTTCTGTTTATGATGCCATAGTCAGAATGTCCCAGGATTTTAAGATGAATATTCCACTGATTGATATGCAAGGAAATAACGGTTCGATCGATAATGACCCGGCTGCAGCGATGCGTTATACTGAATCGAGACTTGCAAAGATTGCACAGGAACTGCTTTCGGATATCGATAAGAATTGTGTCAATTTTACCAACAACTATGATGATACGATGATTGAACCGACGGTACTGCCATTACGTTTTCCTTTGTTATTGGTAAATGGATCCACCGGCATTGCATCTGGTTATGCAACTAATATCGCTCCGCATAATCTTGAAGAGGTAATTAATGCCACGATATTTCGTTTGCAGCACAGCGATTCAACGGTCGATGATCTGATGAATTATATCAAAGGGCCGGATTTCCCTACCGGTGGTATAGTACAAGGTATTGACAGTATCAAAGAGGTTTTTAAAACCGGACGCGGAAAAGTCGTTCTTCGTTCGAGATGTTCAGTCCAAGAACTGAAATCGATATGGCAGATCGTAATCAGTGAAATACCCTATGAAGTCGTAAAGATCGATCTGGTCAAAAAGGTCGATGATATCAGAATCAATGGTGATATCGATGGTATTTTGGAAGTTCGTGATGAATCAGGTAAAGATGGTTTAAGGATCGTTATCGACGTCAAAAAAGAG
>CASEHR010000044.1 GCA_949287785.1 uncultured Bacillota bacterium
ATCCGTATGCTTCATTGGATCCGCGGATGACGGTCGGTGAGATCATCAAAGAACCGATGGTGATCCATGGCATCTATCAAAACGATAAGGAACGGGAAGATCGGGTCGTTGAACTGCTCAAGATCGTCGGCTTAAAACCTGACCATATCCGCCGTTATCCGGCAGAATTCTCCGGCGGTCAGAGGCAGCGGATCGGGATCGCCCGCGCACTGGCGGTCAATCCGAAGTTCATCGTCTGCGATGAGCCGATATCGGCGCTTGATGTGTCGATCCAGGCGCAGGTCATCAACCTTTTGAAGAATATCCAGAAAGAACTCGGTCTGTCATATCTCTTTATCGCTCATGATCTGAGCATGGTCAAACACATATCCGACAAGATCGGTGTCATGTATCTGGGTTCGATCATGGAAGTCGGTCCCAGCAACGATGTATATCATCGGCCATTGCATCCGTATACGACCGCTCTGCTTTCGGCAATACCGATCCCTGATCCGGATGTCGCCAAAAAGAAGAGCCGGATCGTCCTTGAAGGGGAGATCCCCTCGCCGATCAATTCACCGAAAGGCTGTCCTTTCTGCACTCGTTGTCAGAAGGCAACCGAACGCTGTAAACAAGAAAGACCTAAACCGATCAAGGTCGGGGAACGTCATGTATCTTGTTTCTTATATGAAAAATAGCTTGTCATAACCAATATTAAGGGAGGAGTTACGTTATGAAAAGAATGATGAAGAAAGTCATGATCGTCCTTGTCGCTATGATGATGACGCTATCGATGACAGCCTGCTCAAGCGAAGATCCTTCGGGATCATCGAGTACGGGGGAAGTTACCTATAAGGATACCTTTACCTACGCTATCGGCGGTGAGCCGAATTATCTGGATCCGACAGTCGCCACTGATTCTGTCGCTTCGTACATCCTGAATCAGACTTATTATTCGTTATTCAGCTTTGGCGAAGATGGCAGTATCATCAATGAAGCCTGTACCGAGATGACGATCAGTGACGACGGTCTTGTCTACACCTTGACCCTCGATGAAAACAACTACTGGTCGGATGGTGTACCGGTCACTGCTCATCACTATGTCTACGGTGCTTTAAGAGCCTTAGGTATGGGATCAGCCGATTCATACTACTCTTATTTCATCAGAAACTATGTCAAGGGTGCATCGGCTTACGGTGCTGATGGTGAAAAGACAGCGATCGCTGATATGGAAGGCGTCGGTATCGTCGCATTAGATGACTATACGATGGAGATCACTCTTGAACAACCATGTGATTACTTTGGCAGCTTATTGACATCCAGTGTCTTCTATCCGATGCGTGAGGATGTCGCGCCGGAGATGGATTACACCTGGGCGGCAGAAGTTCATCCGACCAATGGTGCCTACACTTATCAATCGATCGATAACGCTTCGGAGATCGTCATGGTCAAAAACGAATACTATGCCCATGCCGACGAAGTTACGACCCAGACTTTAAGAGCAGTCGTTATGGAAGATCCGGAAGCACAGCTCATGGCTTTCCAGACCGGTGAGATCGATTTTGCGACTAACGTTGAGCCATCGACGGCGACCCAACTCTACGAAGGTCAGCCGGAACTCTTATTATCGGCATCGGTCATCAACTACTACATGATGATGAATGCCTATACGTCAAGTGACGCTTTGAAGGATGTCAATGTACGAAGAGCGATCCAGCTCGGTATCGACAGAGAGAATATCGTCACGGCTCTGGATGCCGGTGATATGTACTATCCGTTATATGGTTATGTACCGTTAGGCTTTGATGGAATCGACGGTGATTTCCGTGAGGAACAGGATGCTGAACATCAACTTGTCTACACCGACAAAGATGAAGCCAGAGCGTTGATGGAAGCAGCCGGCTACAACGAAAACAACCGTCTGACTTTACGATACAGTACCAACTCGGCAGCGATGCACGATACTGTAGCCGCAGTACTTGCGGAAGAGTTGGCTGATATCTATATCGATCTTGTGATCGATGTCAAGGAGCTCCGTGTCTTCTTTGATGAACGTGATTCACAGGGTTCAACTGAACTAGCCCGTGGTTCGATGTCAGCTGACTACATGGATCCGACGACATTCTTAGAGATGGCCAACTCTGTCAACCAGCGTGCCAAGGTCACCTGGGGTGATGAGACTTATGATGCCTTACTTGCTGAATCGGATCTTCTGACCGGTGATGAGAGAATGGCTAAACTCCATGAAGCTGAGACATATCTCGTTGAGACGATGGCTTATACTGTACCGTTATTCGGTTATCGGACATTATGTCTCGGCGTTGCGGGAATCGAGGGTATCGTATCCAGCCCGCAAGGCAACTACACGTTCAACTTCGTAAAAGTTCCGGAATAAATAAGTTTCGATGTGAGAGTTTCCTTTGGGAAACTCTCGTATCTTAGGAGGGATCATGTATATCGATCAAGAAAAATTACCGATCATCTATGAAGCCATGGCCAAGAACGATCTTGATGCCTGGCTTATCACAGGTCGTGAAAGCATTATGAAAAGTGAACCGGTCTTACCGGTATTAGGTGATATGAGCTTTATCATTGCGACGACCATTATCTTCTTAAAGACCAAAAAATGTATCGCCATTGTTTCACCGCTTGATATCGAAGCCTTTAAACTGGTCGATGGGATCGATGAGGTATATGAATATCCGGGTACGATGGAAGAGACGATCTATGAGGTCCTGAACAAGCTGGATATCAAAAACCTCGCTCTTGACTACAGTCAGGATGATGCTGCTTGCGATGGTCTTTCATATGGCATGTATCTGAAACTTAAAAAAGAGGTCCTGGATCGTTTGGATCATAAGCCGGAAATAAAAAGTGCCGGCAGGCTCATAAGTGAAGTCCGCGGCCGCAAGACCTCATCGCAGATCGAAAAGATCCGCCAATGCGTCAAAAAGGCCGATGAATATCTGCGGATGGTCCCCAGCATCTGCAAAGAAGGGACGACATCGCTCGATATCTTCAATTTCCTGCATGAAGTGGCTTATAAAGACGGATATGGCATGTCCTGGTCGGATGCGCAGTGTCCCGGTGTCAATGTCGATCCGAATGTACCTTCCGGTCATATGGGGATCATTGAAACACCGATCGTCAAAGGTAATCTCATCAATATCGACTACGGTGTCAAAAAAGACGGATATTGCAGTGATATCCAGAGGATGTATTATGTATTGAAGGATGATGAAGATGATGCGCCTGAACATGTCAAACACGCTTTTGCCGTCATCCGTGATGCGACGAGGATGGCTAAGGAATTCATGAGACCGGGCGTTACCGGCTTTGAAGTCGATCAGATCGCCCGCCACTATGTGGTCGATTGGGGCTATGATTCCTGGAATGCGGCTTTAGGGCATCAGGTCGGTCATGTCACTCATGACGGCGGGACGATCTTAGCTAATCGCCGACCTCGTTATAATAGACCGGAACTCATCGATGTGCCTTTACAAGCGGGCAATGTCTTTACGATCGAGCCCGGTATCGAGATCGCAGAAGGAAGGGTCGGTCTTGAAGAAGACGTCGTCATCACCGAAGATGGCGCGGAATGGCTGAATGAGCCGCAGACAGAGCTCATTCTCATAAGGATATGATCATGAAAAAGATAAGTCTTGAACAATTTATCGGTTTTAGATTCTTAGCTGATCTTACAGCTTACAAAGATGGTCTTCTGTTCAATGAATACATGCAGGATCTTGAAAATAATAACTACAAGGTCAGAGGTCATTATCTCGATCTTAAGACACAGGAAGATAAGCCTCTATCCGACTATAAAGAGAGAAACGATTTCTGTATCCTTGATGGTGAAGTGTATACGACCGTCTATGAAGATCATCGGACGAAGTTCTTCAAGGATGAAGAGGTCTTTGCGCTTCCGCTTAAGGTATTGAAGATCGAAACATATAAAGATCAGTATATCGTCTTAGCACTGACCAATAAAAAAGGTCATGTCCACGAGATGACAGATGAAGAAATACAAGCATACGAAAAGAAGGTCAAGGAAGATGAGGATTATATCGTCTTTGATGAATATCCATTCTTCTTCAATGGTGATGGGATCATAAACGGTGACCGGAAAAGCCTTTTCATGGTCGATCGGAATAGTTTCAAGATCACACCGCTTACCCCAAAGACCATGGATGTCGAAAGCTATGATATCCGTGATGGTGAACTGATCTACAGCGGTGTTGATTTTACGGACTTTAAAGGCAAGTGGTCAAAGGTCTACAAGGTCGATCTT
>CASEHR010000045.1 GCA_949287785.1 uncultured Bacillota bacterium
CAGTTACATCAATAATCAGATGTATGATTATATCCATACGGTCCAGGATGACTATATCAACCGTTTGCGGCACAGCATCTCGGTCAAGGAAGATGAAGACAGCAATGTCTCACACTACCTCTACGCCAAGGACACCGGACATTACATCTCCGATATCGAAGGGACAAGGACTTCGGTCATTTTGTCGCAGATCAATCCCTATCAGAAAAGCGAGATCTATGACGGTACGCTCAGTTATGGGGATACCGACATCATCTACACCATCCGTCAGATAGCCATCGATGACAGTGAATACAGCGTTGTTTCGATCGTCAAAGACGACTATCGCAGCGCCATGCGTTCAGCACTTGTCAACAGCACTGTCAATATCACGATGGTTATCGTCCTTATCATCTATACTTTCTTGTCGATCTGGGTCTTTTCACTGATCCGGCCTTTGAATATGATCAAAAACTACATCGATAAGCTGCGCCGTGGCGATAAGGCCGATCTTAAACTGTATCGTCACGATGAGATCGGTGAAGTTGCGGAAGCGGTATTTGAGATGAATGAAGAGCTTTCCAAACAGTCCAAGATCAGGGAAGAGATGATCCAGAATATCTCCCATGACCTCAAGACACCGATCGCTACCATCAAATCGTACAGTGAATCGATCAAAGATGGGATCTATCCTTATGACACGCTGGAAAAAAGCGTTGATGTCATCATCGACAACGCCGATCGTTTAGAGAAGAAAGTATACAGTCTCATCACCTTCAACAAAATGGGCTATCTTGAGGATGATCCGAATGAAGGCGATAATGTGAACATGGTCGAAGTCATCAAGGAAGCGATCATGGCTGCCAATGTTCTTCGCGGGGATATCAAGATCGAAACAGAACTTAAGGAAGTATATTTCCATGGCAATCGGGAGAACTGGCTGATCGTCGTTGAGAACCTGCTTGATAATGCCTTGCGTTATGCTAAGACGATAGTAAAGATCACCCTCGATGAAGAAGAGCTCACCATTTACAACGATGGCGAACTGATGGATAAGGATCGGATCGAAAAGCTCTTTAAGCCTTATGAAATGGGTAATAAAGGTAAATTCGGTCTTGGTCTTTCGATCGTTAAAAGAGTCACGGAGACCTATGGTTATAAAGCCGTCGGCGAGAATATGAATGACGGTGTCATCTTCAGGATCATCAAGCCACGGAAGCGTAAGAAAAAAGAGACAAAGAGAACAGAAACAAACGAAGGATGATATAATAAGCGCATGGCTAAGATAGAGATCGATGGCATCGATGTTAGATATATGATCTATGGCGACAAAGGAAGAGATGTCATTCTTTTGCATGGCTGGGGCCAGAATATTGAAATGATGGCTTATATAGCTGCCTTTCTCAAAGATCATTTCAAGGTATATGTGATGGATCTGCCGGGATTTGGACAAAGTCAGACACCGCCTTATGCCTATGGTATTCCCGAATACAGTCTCTGGCTCAGGCATTTCTGTGATCATTTCATGATCAGTGATCCGATCATCATCGCTCATTCCTTTGGTGCACGGATCGCTTTTGAGTATGCATATCATTATCCGGTCCATCGGATGTGTCTTACCGGTGCGGCTGGCTTAAGACCAAGACGCGGTCTTATGTGGTATATTAAGACCTATACTTACAAGCTCGGCAAAAAGATCCTTTCGCTTGGACCTTTTAAGGTCTATTTAAAGAAACTACAGGACAATATGGGGAGCGAAGACTATAAGAATGCAAGCGGAGTTATGCGCGAGATCTTAGTCAAGACCGTCAATTATGATGTGCGCGAGCTTCTGGGCGGGATCAAGACCGAAACGCTGCTGGTCTTCGGCGAAAAGGATGAGGCTACGCCGCTCTGGATGGGCAAGGAGATCGAAAGACTGATGCCCGATTGTGCTTTAGTCATCTTTGAAGGTGATGATCACTATGCCTATTTCCATCAGGCCCAGCGTTTCAATCTTGTCCTGGATGCATTTTTGAAGAGGGATTATACAAATGATGATGATCGTTAGTACATTGAGTTTTATCTTTTTGAGCATCACTTATCTTGAGCATGCTCTTTTGGTTTTTCAGCAGAATCGTTATGGACTGGACCGTTATACGAAATGGCTTCTTGACTTTAAGAATATCCGAGTCAATGCTTATTTCACCTATGCAGCGATCGCTTTTATCGCTGAATATCTCTTTACGACCTATATTCGTGATATCGACGGTCTGATGGTCACGCTGGTGACGATCGTCATGGCGATCGTTCTTTTGTACAGGGAAACAAAGAAGACCTATATCAAACCTCTGGTATATACCGATCGTGTCAAAAGACAGGTCGTCTGTATCGGTATTCTGGATGTTGGTTATATTCTGATACTCATGAATCTGGGCGTCGATGCAATGATCATGGCGGTACTGGTACCGATCATCTCCTGGCTTTTGATCTATCCGATGGCTCTGATCACCTCGCCGATCGAAACGACGATCAACAAGGGTTTTGAAAATGAAGCCAGAGCTATCCTTGAAAGATCACCTGAACTTAAAAAGGTAGCGATCACCGGCTCATATGGCAAGACCAGTACCAAGAACGTCCTGAACGCCATTCTGGATAAGAAGTATTATACTTTGATGACACCGGCATCATACAACACGCCGATGGGGATCACCAGAGTCGTAAGAGAAAACCTTAAACCGTATCATGAGGTCTTTTTATGTGAGATGGGCGCTGATCACGTCGATGATATCCGCTATCTGATGGATATGGTGAGACCGGATATCGGTATACTCACTTCGATCGGACCTCAGCATCTCAATACCTTCGGCTCGATCGACAATATCATCAAGGAAAAATGCAAGGTGATCGAGATGCTTGGAAGTGACGGGATCGGGATCATCAATATGGATAACGAGTATATAAGAGGTCATAATTTTCACACCAAAGCAAAGCTCATCAAGATCGGGATCGATAGTGAAGATGTCGATTACAGAGCTTATGATGTAAACTACGATAAGGACGGATCTTCTTTTAAAGTCATGATCGATGGTGAAGAGGCGCTTTTTACAAGTTCGCTTTTGGGAAAACATAATATCACCAATATCCTTCTGGGCATTGCCCTGGGTCATGAATTGGGCATACCGGCAAACGATATCCGGGGAGCCGTCGAGGAACTTAAGCCGATCGAGCATCGTCTGCAGACAAGATCGATCAACGGTTATCACTTTATCGACAACGCCTTTAACTCCAATCCGGTCTCAAGCCGCTTGTCTTTGGATGTCTTAAGTGCGATGCCCGGTAAGCGGATCATCATCACACCGGGACTTATCGATCTTGGCAAAGATGAATACCGCTACAATAAGGAATTCGGAATGTATATGCAAAACAGGGCGGATCATGTGGTTCTGGTCGGACAAAACAGGGCTAAGGCTATTGTTGAGGGACTCAAGGAAAGTGGTTTTGATATGGCTGAGGTCAAAGTCGTCAGCAATATCTATGAAGCTTTTGAGCATGTATACCAAAACTTTACAAAAGATGATACTATTCTTTTGGAAAATGATCTGCCTGATGTATTTTCTAATTAAGGAGGTTATAGATGAAGCTGAAAGTAGGTGTATTCTTTGGCGGCAAGGCATGTGAACACGAGATCTCCTGTATCAGTGGTAACCAGGCCCTGCATGCGATCGATAAGGATAAATATGAAGTGATCCCGGTATATATCGCTAAAAACGGTGATATGTATATCGGTGAAGATCTGTGGGATATCAAAAATTTCGCCGATCTCAATAGTTTATGTACCCGACTTATGAAGGTATCGCTTGTCAAAGACGGTGACAAGGTCTATCTGAGAGAAGTCAAAGACAGTGTTTTTAAAAAGAGCATCGTTCAATATCTGGATGTCGCCTTCCTTGTAATGCATGGAACAAATGGTGAAGACGGTACTTTACAGGGTCTTTTGGAGATGGCAGGTCTGCCATATACATCAAGCGGTGTCATGGCCAGTGCCATCGGGCAAGATAAGGTAATCCAGAAGGAAGTCCTGTCTTATAACGGGCTGCCTTTGATCGAGTGGACTTATTTCACAAGGCTTGAATATCATAATGAATGTGAAGAAGTAAAGAAGAAGATAAAGGCGATCGGTTATCCGGTGATCTTCAAACCGGCAAATCTCGGCAGTTCGATCGGTATCGAAGTCGTCCATAGTGAAGAAGAGTTCATGGAAAAAGCTAAGGAAGTCTTGCGTTATGATGATAAGATCCTGGTAGAGAGATATCTGGAAGATTTCAAAGAGATCAACTGTTCGATCATCGGTGATATCGATGGCTATCGTGTATCGGTATTGGAAGAGGTCTTGAAAAATGATGAGATCCTGTCTTTCAGTGATAAATATGAAGGCGGCGCGAAAGGCGGCAAGAAGATGCTCAAGGGAGCAAAGGGTGGAATGACCAATACCTCAAGGCGTATTCCGGCTGAGATAAGTCAAGAGATGACCGATTCTATCAAAGATTATGCCCTGAAGGCTTATAAGGCCCTTGATGCTTACGGTGTCTGCCGTATCGACTTTATGGTCGATAACGACGATCAGATCTATCTGACTGAACTGAACTCGATCCCGGGTTCACTGGCTTTCTATCTCTGGCAAGAAGAAGAGATCGATTTCAGTAAGGAGTGTGATATTCTGATCGACAATGCGATCAAACGTTACCGTCATAAAGAGAAGATGTCTTTCTCGTTTGATACAAATATACTTAGCACATTTAAAGGAGGAGAATAAAATGGCTACACCCCACAACAGTGCCCAGATGGGCGATATCGCGAAGACTGTCCTGATGCCGGGCGACCCGCTCAGAGCTAAATTCATCGCTGAGACGTTTTTGGAGAATCCGGTCATGTTCAATAGTGTCCGCAATATGTTCGGTTATACCGGTACATATAAAGGTCATCGGGTCTCGGTCATGGGTTCCGGTATGGGTATGCCGAGTATCGGTATCTACTCATATGAACTCTATACCCAATATGGTGTTGAGAATATCATCCGTATCGGCAGTGCCGGCGGTTATGTTGCGGATGTCAAGGTATATGATGTCGTCCTGGTCGACAAGGCGTACAGTGAATCGTCATACGCAAAGGTCCAATGCGGTTATGACAGTGATATCGACTATCCGTCCGCAGAACTGAATGAGATCCTGGAAAAGGCCGCCAAAGAGCTGGATATCCCTGTCGTCAAGGCCGGTACTCACTCATCGGATGTCTTCTACCGTCAGGGCGATCAGAGCTACATCGCACCGATCGTTGATAAGGGCTGTGTCTGTGTGGAGATGGAGAGTTTTGCGCTTTTCAGCAATGCCAAGGTCCTGAATAAGCGAGCGGCATGTCTTTTGACGATATCGGATTCATTTGTCACAAGCGAAGTCACGACCGCTGAAGAAAGACAGAACAGCTTTACAAAGATGATGCAGATTGCGCTGGAAGGGGCGATCAAGTGCGAAAACATCTGATCCTGTATCGTATCATCGTACTTACGGTCATCGCTTTTATGATCCTGGCCAGCGTCATTTCTCTGGTATGAGAATACTGATATTGATACTGCTGGTGCTGTCGCTTACAGCTTGCGGAAGCAGTACTCTGAAAGATCTCGGTTACAGTGATGAGGATATCAAAGTTATCGAGACATTGGATGATGAAAGCGTCAGGCTTATTGAAAGTGTTCCTTATGATCAGGACATTATAAGTCTTATAAGCGATCCGACTTTCGATGAAAGCAAACTTGAAGAGTATTTGAAGTTAGATGGTCTGTCTTACCAGGATCGGCTTATGGTCGTCAATAAAGGCTATTATTGTGATAACTACGATGAGACGACTTTGGGTCTTATGAAGACCGCTTATTATCTGCACGACCGTCTGGATCGCTATCTGGCCTATATCGAAAAGGAAGGAAGCAGTGATCTTAGAAGCGTCGTCGAGCATGTCAACTGCGATCGTGATCATGAATTCTATACTGATACCATCATATCAGATACGACAAAAGGTGATCTGATGCTGGCAAACAAGTACTACACAATCGAAGACTATGTGCCGGAAGATCTGGTAGCGATCGACAGTTACTATGGTCTTAGTGCTTATCTTGACCGTGATACATATGCAGCATATACGGCGATGGCTGATGCGATGATGAGTGAGGGGATCGATGTATGGATCACCTCGGCATATCGTTCATACGATTCACAAGTCAATATCTACAACCGCTATCTGGAAACAGACCCGCAGGATGTTGTCGATACCTACAGTGCCCGGCCGGGCTTTTCCGATCATCAGACCGGCAGAGTCGTCGACCTGATCGAACCGGGTGGTGATCTGGGCAGTTTTGAATACACGGATGCCAAAGCCTGGCTTGATGAACATGCCCATGAGTATGGTTTTATCTTGCGTTATCCCGAGGATAAGGTGGATGTCACCGGTTATATGTACGAGTCATGGCATTATCGCTATGTCGGCACGGAAGTTGCCGGATACATTCATGATACAGGCATTACCTTCGATGAGTATTACGCGTACTTTATCGGGTCTAATAGCTAGTAATGATCATACAGATAGTTTATAATAAGCAAGACAATACAAAGAGAGGTAAATTATGATCGAAGACAACAAAGATCTGCTCAATGATGATACATCGGAAGATGCAGATACTAACGAAGAGGTTACTGAAGAATACGAGGAAGGGACAGAAGAGTTCGATACTGTCGACAATACACGCATCTTCGATGGTACAGATGTCGAAGATGAAGTAGAATATGAAGAAGAGGAAGAGCTGGCAGAAGATGAATTAGAGGAAGATGAGGAGCCGGGTGGCAATGGTCCGAAGAGGGACATGAAGAAGATCCTCATCCCGGTCATCATCGCAGCGATCATCATCTTAGTCGTACTCATCTTTGTGATGCTGCAAGGTGGCGGCAATAAGGGTGGCGATGCTACGACAACACCAAGCACATCGACCACGACAACACCAAGTGCAGAAACGATCGATTTTTCAAAATATCCGGAGATCTGGGATGCGAACTATGAGATCAACAGTGATTATGTCGGTGAGATCGTCTTTGAAAGCGGCATAATCGATCAGCCGATGGTCCATTACAGCGGTGAAGGTATTCCTAACCCGGGTTATACTAAATATGAACGTACGGACTGGAAGACGATGGAATATTCGGAAGAAGGTAGTGTCTTCGTCGATCCTTATGTCGATCTGGCAAACAGCACCAATATCACGATCTACGGTCACTATGTCTATGAATCATTGGATCCGACACGTACGCATATGTTCACACCACTTGCCCTTCTTATCGATGAAGAGAACTATGAAGACAACAAGTACTTCTATATCGTCTTGGAAAACGAAGTCAGGAAGTATGAGATCGCTTATGTCTACTATGCGCAATTGACCGGCGATCCGATACAGCCGTTAGCTAATGGTATGAACTACATGCTGACAGAATGGACGGATGATGAACTCAATTACTACATCGATGAGGTCGAAAAAGTCCAATTCTACGATACAGGTGTCGATATCGAGCCGGGTGATAAGTTCGTCACTCTGCAGACCTGTGTTGAAAACGATGACATGAGACGTGAGATCGTCGTCGCTAAAGAGGTTGAAGTTACAGAATTAAGGTAAGCAGATGCTTACCTTTTTTGGAGGTATCATGAAAAAGAAAACGATGAAGAAACTGTTTGATGAATTAGGTTTCATCCGTACCGGTGGATCAAGACAAGAATTGAAAGCCACCGGTATCATCAAGGACTATATCGAAAAGCTCGGTATTGAGGCTGAGCTTGAAGATTTTGAAGTCGATGGTGATAAGGCTAGCGGCAAACTGATCGTAGAGGGCAAAGAGATCCCGTCGAAGCCTTATCGCGGGGGAAAGACTGTCAAGGACCTGACAGCTCCCTTTTATTACCTTTGCAACAATGATCCCTATTCACTTAGCAGATGCAAGGGTAAGATCGTCTTATTTGAAGGCGGACTGGGACGTTTCCGTTATGAAGACCTCATAAAAAACGGGGCAGTCGGTTTTATCAGCACCAATGGCGGACTGGCTGAAGAAGATGCGGATATCGATGATAAAGAGCTCAGAGGATATGTTGCTCAGGGATTGGATATCCTGCCCGGGGTAAACATCAATATCAAAGAGGCAGCGAAACTCGTCGATCTGGATCCGAAAGAAGTCACGATATCGATCACCAATAAGAAAGCCAAAAACAGATCGCACAATGTCGTCGCTTATCTGAAAGGCGAGATCGATGATGAGATCGTCATCAGTGCGCACTATGACTCCGTACCGCTTTCTAAAGGTATCTACGATAATCTTTCCGGAACGATCGCGCTTTTGGCCATCCTTGAAGATCTGGCTCAAAAAGAACACCGTTACAGCCTGCGTTTTGTCTTCTGCGGCAGCGAGGAAAGGGGCTTGCTTGGATCGAAAGCCTATGTCGAAAGTCATCAGGATGAACTCACTAAGATCGGGTTCTGTGTCAATCTCGACATGGTCGGTACGACAATGGGCCGGCCTGTGGCTGTATGTTCAAGCGAAGAGAAGCTTTGCCACTACTTGGAATACCGGGCTTTGATGAAAGGCTATCCGCTCACTGTATCGCAAGGCGTCTATTCCAGTGATTCAACACCTTTTGCTGACAAAGGGATCCCGGCGATGTCTTTTGCCCGGATCATCCAGGGCGATATGTATCTGATCCACAACCGCAAGGATACCTATGATCTGATCAGCATCCCGCATATGGAAGAGGATATTGCCTTCATCCGTGATTTCATCAGCGATCTGGCCAACGCTCGCTATATGCCGGTCGGAAAAGAGTTGCCGGTATCGGTCAGGGATGAACTTGACCGTTATAACGCCCGCAAACGTCCCGACAAGAATATCAGATGATCATGAAGCTTGATCTTAGTCCCTATCGCGCTGATATCCAGGTCCTGATAGCTGATATCGGAAGTGATGAGATCATCTATGCCAAAGATGCCTGTAAAGTCGTCAGATCGGCATCTTTGATCAAAGTCGGGATCATGTGCTGTGTTTTCGATGAAGTCCAAAAGGGGACACTGTCTTTGGAACAGAAGCTTTTGGTAAAGAAAGAGCGGATATTACCGGACACTGCCTATTTTGAAGATGGTGAAAGACGCTATTCGCTGCTTGAGCTGGTCATCTGGATGATCATAAACTCGGACAACACCGCTACCAATGTCTTGATCGATATCCTTGGCTTTGCGAAGATCAATGCGTATTTTAAAAAGATCGGCGTTGCCGATACATCGCTTGAACGTTATATGTTAGATCAAAAAGCAATGCTGGCGGGCAAAGACAACTATACCAGCCAGAATGACATGTATAAGCTGTTCAGGATGATCTTTCAGAACCGTATTTTAAATACCGATCTTTGTGATCTGTCGATCAGCATCCTCAAAAGGCAGCGGTCAAAGGATCTCCTTTTACGCTATATCAGCGACGATGTCTGTTTTGCCCATAAGACCGGTGAATTGGATCATCTGAGACATGATGTCGGTGTCATAAAGATAAACGACCGGTATTACTATATCGGTGTATCGGTATATGATAAAGACCATATCGATACCGATCTCAGGATCATCGGTAAGATCGGTAAGATGATCTACGATCAATTAAAAAACATGGATTGAATAATATCTAAGCTCCTTCATCGGAGTTTTCAGATAACAAAAAAAGCGCCGAGATCTCAGCGCTTTGACTAACTGATGGAGCAGATGAAGGGAAT
>CASEHR010000046.1 GCA_949287785.1 uncultured Bacillota bacterium
CATTTCGTCTGTCTGGAATTTTCCGATTTCGGCAGGTTATAATTTACCCTCTCAATAATGCCGTATTTCTGCTTTACTTGTGCAATATACACGTTACTGACTTTCAATCCGCTTTGCTTCAAAACATAATCCTTGATTTCCCCATAAGTGGCTTTACTTTCCGCAGTTGTTAAATCAAGCTCATCTATATCCAATTCCACATCGATATGTTTATCTGTTTTAAGTTTGGAAAGCAAACACACAGTCTCGATATGCGTCGTATGCGGGAACATATCAAAACCTTCAAGCCATTTTATCTTGTAGCCGCCCTTTAAAAAGATCGTAAGATCCCTTGCGAGTGTAGCCGGGTTGCATGATACATACGCAACTTGCGGGATATTATTCTTTATTATCGTTTCGATAAGACGATTGTTTAAACCTTTTCGCGGTGGATCAACGACCACAAGATCGATGTCAGTCATATAACGTCCCATGTCGTTTTTCGCATCGTCATAATAAAAGTGTGCATTCCCGATGCGGTTATTTAAAGCGTTCTGTCTGGCATTATCAACCGCTTCTTTGATCACTTCAACGCCGGTAACTTCCCCGGCATAACGCGCCAGGAACAGACCGATCGTCCCTATGCCACTGTAAAGATCCAGGATGCGTGTTTTTTTATCGATGTATGCTCTGTCCTTGATAGTCCGATATAAATTTACCGCCTGTCTTTGATTGATCTGATAAAAAGATTTTAGCGATATCTCAAACGCAATACCATCAAGAGTATCGATGATATAAGATGATCCGTACAAGACGATCTCTTTATCGCCTAAGATCACATTGGTGTCCTTGTCATTCACATTGACGATAACCGAAGTGATGTAAGGAAAAGACTTCACCAGATCGGATACTAATGTATCCCGACCATTGAAATCCTCTTGATGCAGGATGAACGCAACCATCATCTCACCTGATTCAAAACCTTCCTTGATGAGAATATGACGAAAGTAACCGTCAACATGTTCATTGAAGATCCGTTCTTTCAAATAAGACAAGACGGCATTAGCCCTTTCGGACTGAACATGACAGTCATCGTATTCGATCACATCATGGCTGTTGGCACGATAAAAACCCATCTTGCCATCACTTACGGGGACTTGGACCTTATTACGGTAACGGTCAGCCTGCGGTGAAGGAACGATATCCGGGACCGGATAATCGATATCTCCGACATTATTCAATGTATCGCTAAGCCATCTCTTTTTCAATTCCAGCTGATAATCATAAGTGATATGTCTCAGATCACAACCACCGCATTTATAAGCAACCCTGCACGATGAGACAGTGCGGTGCGGACTGACGACAATAAGCCGGTCGATAATCGCATATGCCAGGTTTTTCTTATGAGCGATGATCTTGATCATTGCTTCCTCGTCTATGATCATGCCTTTGACAAAAATAACCAATCCATCGACCTTGCATACTCCATGGCCTTCAACCGTCATGTCTTCACATTTAGCATACAATATCTCGTTTTTCATACACCATATTATAACGATAAATGGTAAAATAAAGCTATAGAGGGGGATATCTTATGAATAAAGTGATCACGATAAGCCGTGAATTCGGCAGTGGCGGACGCGAATTTGGTCGCCGTCTGGCGGAAGAACTAAAATACGACTATTACGATAAGGAAATAATCACCGAGATCGCTAAAAAGACGAAAATGTCCGAGGAATATATTCGGGAAGTTACCGATAAAAAACCTCACAGTCTCTATCCGATATCCTTCGGTCATACCTTTATCTACATCGATAATTATTATCCGCTCCATCAAGCTAATGACATTTATGTCGAACAGAACAGGATCATCAAAGAAATGGCTGAAAGATCCGACTGTATTATCATCGGTCGCTGTGCCGACTACATCCTGAAGGACTATGATCCTTTTCGGATCTTTATCTATGCCGATATGGAAGCCAAGATCAAAAGATGTCAAGATAGAGCTCCGGCAGGCGAAGATCTGAATGATAAGGAAATGGCTAAAAAGATCAACAGCGTCAACAAAGGTCGCCGTCAATATTATGAATACTATACCGGCCGTGATTGGGGCGATAAACTCAATTACGACCTCTGCATCAATACTTCTAATGCCAATATAAAGGAGCTTGTTCAGGTAATAGCTAAGCTCTTCAAGTAGATATGAATATCGGTTTCATCATCAGGCGGGTGATTGACCTTGATTATCGAAGACTCTTTCTGATCGTCAACAAAATCGCCGATGAAGATCGCAAACTTAAAATAAGTATCTTATTTGATGTCATCAGTTGTGGCATCAAGTATGGTGCCGGTTATATGGATTACTATATTTTTCGTTTGGATCATATCCCGGAAGAAAAACGATACACGTTCGTAACGCGCGCCAAAAACAATCAATACGTCAAGATTCTAAACAAAAAAGAAGACTGGCCTCTCTTGGAGGATAAAGCCCTCTTTTTAGAGCGCTTCGCTACTTATTGTAAACGCAGATGGCTTGACCTTGACCAAGCGACAGAAGATGATTTCGCCGCCTTCTACCGAAGCCATGACCGGCTGGTTGTCAAGCCTAGGCAGGGAACACACGGTTATAAAGTTGAGATCATCGAATGTAAAGAAGATCCCCATGAAGTTTATGACCGGCTGCGCTTGAATAAACAGCTCATCGTAGAAGAATATGTCAAACAGCACCAAGAGATCAAGAAGCTATACCCTTATTCTGTCAATACATTAAGGATCGTGACTGTCAAAAAAGATTCTGTTCTTTCGATCGTCTTCGCTTGCATGCGCCTAGGCAACGGCAAAGACAATGTCGATAATCTCAATCATGGTGGTATTGCCGTGATAATCGATGATAGTAAAGGTGAACTGATCGGCGTCGGAGCTGACCGGAACAATAATGCCTACAAAGCTCATCCGGTCACAGGGATCGTCTTTGAAGGTTTTAAAATACCCTACTTCAAAGAAGCTGTCCGAATGATCGAAGAGGCCAGCGTTTTGATCCCAAATCTTAATTATGTCGGCTGGGATATCGCTATCACCGAAGATGGACCATTGATCATCGAAGCCAATCATTTTCCCGGCCACGACATCTATCAGTTGCCACCTCATACTGCCAAGGATCAGACGGGTATCGATCTGCGTTTTAAAAGGATCCTACGCATTTAGCTTTGAATGATCCGCCATTTTCGCATCGACATTTAATGATAAAAAAAGACCGATATAGCGTTTTTTGAAATATCGGTCTCAAATATGTAGTTGATTCTTATTCCGCTTCCGCAGTCGGTGTTTCTGTCGGTTCTGTTTCGCCCCTGAGATCACTGGCTAATTCAGCATCTATCGGTTCAGATACGAGTTGAGTACTGTAATTATCCATCATCGCGTTTTTAGTGACGATATAGTAGATCATATTCTCATCTTCGGCATCGACAAAATTATAAACATTGATCGCAAGATCATACATTTTCTTATCTTCGGTCGAAGTAAAATAAGTCGACACACTGAGCACACCGTCAACAGCTTCATACATCTGTGGCAATAATGCATTTATTTCATCGCTTGTGAGCGCATCATCGACATCGACATTGACCCGCAGCTGACCTGATATCAAAGTCGTTGTCACATCTTGAACACCACTGATTGAACTGACGGCACTTTCAACGCGACCGAGATCGTCATCGGCGATCTTTGGTTCAAGATCGCCATCATAGCGATCACCGAAAATCGGCGAACCTGTCTGCAGTGCAGCACTCAACAAGATGCCGCCGAAGATAAAACAAGGCACAAGGATGATGATAAGGCCGACAATAAGGACGATCGCACTTTTTGATAAACGACGCTTTGCCCGCTTGTTTGTTACTTTTTTTGTCATGGATTTATTCTATCACAACCACTAATATTTAGAAAGCTTCTCTTTGACCATTGCGGAGGTCATCTGCGGATTAGCCTGTCCTTTTGATTTCTTCATGACCTGACCGACCAGGAAGCCCAGAGCACGGTCCTTGCCGTTTTTGTAATCTGCGATCGAATTGGGATTCTCGTCCAAGACCTCTTGGACAAGTTTCTCGATAAAAGACGTATCGCTTACCTGTCTCATGCCTCTTTCATTAACAATCTTCTCCGGATCTGTACCATCGAGCATCGCCGGCAAGACATCTTTAGCTTGCTTAGAAGAAATGGTCTGATCACTTATCATATCGACAAGCTTGCTGAGATCCTTAGGTGATATCTTAGTCGTCTCGATACTCTGACCGTTTTTCTGCAATAATCCCTGCAGCTCACTGACAAGGTAGTTACAGCAT
>CASEHR010000047.1 GCA_949287785.1 uncultured Bacillota bacterium
CCGCTCATTAAATGCGAACTCGGCATTCAGAATATCGACGACCATCACAATAACGCCTTCTTCGTTACCTATGATATTGAAAACATCATCTTCTCCCAGTCCGTTTCGCATATCGATCGTCAGATCACCGTAGTTCTTTAATCTAAAACAGCGTTCACAGAGATCCATGTCCATTGATCTCACATAACCGATCTGTGTTTTATCATCATTTTGGAAGACTGCTCCGCATCCTACACACTTTTTCATTTGAATCTCACCACCCCTTTTTTTATTAAATATCTTTCGATATGACGGTTAATTCTTGTACTGTAACTGTCTCGTTCACAATAAGGTTTAACCAATATACTATAAATACCAAGCAGATTTGAACCAAGGATATCTGTCAATATCTGATCACCGATCGAAACCGTCTCTTCTATTTTCAATCCATAGCGATTCAGAGCTTTCCGATAGCCAAAACCAAACGGTTTTAAAGCGAGATTTATATAACCGACAGGAAGATCACCAAGGAATTCGACAATCCGCTTAGCGGTGTTGTTTGAAACGACGACGACTTTAAAGCCTTCATCGATCAAATGAAGCAATATCTTCCGATATCGGTCATCGATCTTCTTTTGATCATAAGCACCGAGGGTATTATCCAGGTCGATGATGATGTTTGTAAGATGGCGTTGTTTTAAATACGATAATGGAAGATCATCAAGATGATCTATATACATCATCGGTTGTAATTTGCTCATGATCATCTTTCAAAAAGGCCGATCTCTTCAACTTGCTTTTTATCGATCTCTTCAGGTATGTCGATGATCGGTACTTCAATGATACCGGTATCTTTAGATAAAAGGACAAAAAAGCCTTCGTGCAAATCAATCGGCGATGAATAAGTTGCATCTTTTGACATTATTGGTATATTGCTTACCGGCAATATCTTTCTTTCACCATCATATATAATAAGCTCATCAAAAGACTTGACCTTCATCGCAAGATAATCAGATATCTGTTTGGAACGCATCAGTTTTGCGATCCGCGCCCCTTTAGTAGCTCTTGTGGTCAATTCCAGCTCATTGATATGGATTCGTTTCATCTGTCCTGTTTCAGTGACGACAAGGAGATCTTCACCATCATCATTTACCGATAAAACGCCGATAACTTCATCATCACGCAGACTTATCGCCTTGATACCTTTTGACCGCAAAGAACTAAAATTCACGACCTCGCTGCTGTAACGATTATAATAACCACCTCTCGATACCACGATGAGATCATCATTAGCTTGAGTAAGTGTTACATCAACGACCTGATCATCACCGATAAGAGATATGGCTTTCATGACTTTAGAATATCTCTGCGCTTTAAATTCGTATATCGGTGTTTTTTTGATCATACCGTTTTTAGTCACGATCGTCACATAAATATAGGTAGAAAAATTCTTCACTATCATCGCTTTAACAATCTTCTCTTCGGTCTCAGACTTAGCGTAATTAGTAAAGTGTTTTCCGATATCCTTAAATCGCGCTTCTTCGATCATATAGACAGGGATATACGCATAATTGCCCTTGCTGGTAAACAAAAGCAAGGTATCAAGGTTCTCGACCTGTTTATACCCGATAAGTGCATCACCCTCTTTGAAACCGGTCAGTTGTTCAGGGTTAGCATTAAAGCTTCTAAGAGACATCCTCTTTATGTATCCGGCTTTCGATACACTGATAGCACAAGGTTCATTGATGATCATCGCTTCTTTATTGATATTGATCTCTTCGATATCTCTTTGGATTGTTGTACGTCGAGATACAGCATAATTGTCTCTGATCTCTTTTAAGTCGTTCACGATCAAATTGACAAGAACAGTATCCGAATCAATTATTGAGCGAAGCTCGATGATCTCCTTGGTTATCGTAGCAAACTCCTGTTTCAGAATAGTTATATCTGTGTTCGACAGACGGTACAGACGTAAATTTACGATCGCCTCTGCTTGTGCTTCGGTGAAAAGATATGCCGTCATAAGGCGTTTCTTCGCGTCGGCTTTATCATTGCTTCGTCTTATGATTTCAATAACATCATCTAGTATTGAAATAGCTTTGATGAGTCCCTCAATGATATGAAGGCGAGCGTTCTTCTTGTCCAGAAGATATTTTGTACGTCTTAAGACTGTTTCTTTTCTAAAAGCGATGAACGCATCAAGCGCCTTAGTCAGGTCCATCAGAACAGGACGATGATCGACGATTGCGATCATATTGTAGCTATAATTTATCTGCAAATCGGTATTCTTATAAAGATAGTTCAATACAAGTTCCGGGTCCTGTTTTTCCGCAAGGTC
>CASEHR010000048.1 GCA_949287785.1 uncultured Bacillota bacterium
GGTTTAGTTTATGATGATAAAGTCATTTTGAAGGAGGTAAATGCGCCGGTCGGCTATAAACTGGACGAAGATTCTTTCACAATAACCTTTGAAGATGGCGTTATAAATGGCCGGTTACCCTATTATCGAATCAATGAAATGATTATCATTCCGCCCAAAAAAGAGATAAACCAAAAGCATGAGATCGTTATTGTAAATACCGATGCCAAATGATAAAAAAGATTGTTTTAGTATCGTTTGTAGCTATAACGATCATCTTTCAGACAGTAAAGATAGAACGGATAGATCTTCTTGAAGCGGAGAATAACCTATATCAGGTCGAGATCAAAGGGGAAGTAGCTATGCCTGGTGTTTATGATGTAGACAGGTCGATGACGATAGGTGAGGTTTTAAATCGAGCGGGCTTAAATGATAATGCCGATACCTCGATTATCAATCTCAGCCAGAACATGTATCCACATCAGGTTATAGTCGTCAAAGAAAAAAGGGATGAACCGGCCAAAATTTCGATCAACAGCGCAAGCATTGAAGAACTTGATGGCCTTGTCGGAATAGGACCGTCCATCGCACAAAGGATCATCGATTATCGCGACCGGAACAATGGTTTTCGATCGCTCGAAGAACTCATGGAAGTAAGTGGCATTGGGGAAAAGACTTATTAGAAAATCGTCGATCATATCTGTCTTTGATGGTCTGTTTTATCTGCTATTCCCCTTATTACTCATCCTCTACCTGAGAAGTATAACTCTATGTTTAATTACTTTTATCATCTTTGCCTTTCGAAGACGCTACAAAGAAATATTGATCATTCTTTTCATCACCTTCCTCATTCTATGCCGTCTGCTTTTGAATATATATGATCATGGCATCTACTATGTCAAAGAGATCAAAACGCAAAGTGTCATCGCTTCCAACATCATATATGATATCAAAGTCTATGACCAAGACTTACAGATCGGCGATATCATAAAAGTCAACAACAAAGATATAGCCAAAGAAAAAGATAAGATCGAAAATATATTCTATACCACAGATGACTTTAGTAAGATCAGCGGCGGTCTTGGTATCAGATCACTATTATGGCATAAGTATCTGGATCTTGAAGACAGCCATTATAAAAGCTTTGTCGGTCATGTTCTGTTTGGTTTTGATGACTATGACAGTCCTTTCTATATAGACATTTCCACAACAGTCTCAGTCTATTACTTCTTCAATTTTCTTAGAAAGATCTTTAAAAAGACCGGCTATTCATTTCAAATCAGTGGTTTGATATTATTCTTGCTATATGGGTTTGACTACGGCCTGATCCGCGTATTGATCTTTGAATACTGTAAGATTAAATTTGAGGACCGGCATCTTTCATTTGCGTTGAGCGTAATAATACTGCTTCTGTATGCACCTTATGCTATACACTCTTATCGCTTCATAATACCGGTAATCTTACGCTTTTTACTATTGTTTAAGGGATCGTTTGATTTTAGGACCATCCTCATCATCATTCAGTCTTATTTTTTTAACGAAGTTAATATCATCAATGTCATATTCTATCGTTTTTTGATGACAATCATCATGACAATTGAAGTCTTTGCGATCCTCGGCTTATTTCTGTCGCCATTTACAGATATTGCAATGATGATATTTTCTGTTTTCCGAAAGTTAATAAGCATTGAGATCGCAATAAGGGGAAAGATAAGCTTATTCTATATCTTCGTTATCTATCTTATTATTAAGACATTCAGGGTCAAAAACAATATGATCAGATGGCTTATTGTTTTGATCTTTCTCCTCAGCAAAATTTCCCATATCGCTCCATCTTTGACTTTTGTCGATGTCGGACAAGGTGATGCGATACTGATGAGATCAGCTTTTAATCGTGAAGTGATACTTATTGACACCGGCAACAGTTATAACTATTACAAACTGGACCGCTTTTTGAGAAGTCAGGGCATATATCGTATAGATTATCTCATCATAACTCACAGCGATAGCGACCACAGCGCCAATATCAACGACCTCAAAGCCGATTATCGGATTATGGAAGTCATAACGGAACCTCAGGATATTAAGACTGAATCATTCTATCTGAAGAATTTAAACGACATTCGATATGATGACGAAAATGATGATAGCCTGGTATATACCTTGCAGATCGATGACCTCAGCTTTTTGCTGACAGGAGATATATCTAAACACGTTGAAGAGGACATCGTTTCCAGCCACCCAACCTTGGATATCGACATCTTGAAATTATCACATCACGGATCGAAAACAGGAACCAGTGAAGAGATGCTTTTGGCTTTTGACGTTAAGATGGCCATCGCCTCAACCAGCGGCCAATACGGCCATCCGGCGATCGAAACGACGAAGTTACTCGATAAATGGCAGATACCGTATCTTACGACACTTGATGATGGTGATATCAATTTTATTTTTTATAATGGTGTAAGCTTGCTCAAGACACAGAGTAAATTTGCTATAATAAAGTAATGATATACTGGTCAGACAAAGATGAGAATTTTCTCGTACAAACTGAGATCAATAGATTGATCAAAGAAAAAGGGGCCGCCAGTTTCGACGTCCATCGCTATGACGGAATCAGTGAGCGCGGCTTTGATCTTCAATCCTTTTTGGAAGATATCAATACACCGCCGCTTTTAGGCGATGTAAAATTTATTGTAATGCGCGATCCTTTCTTTTTGGCCAAGGAAATAAATGAAGAGGCTGCCGCAAAATTTCAAGATCTTGTCAGCTACATCAAGAATCCTCTTTATGAACTCGAGCTGATCTTCTATAGTGAAACAACAAGTTTCAATTCCAAAAACAGTATCTTCAAAGCACTTAAAAATAATGCTAAAAGGTTGGTCAATCACACTCAAAAGAAAGATTTTAATGCCGAGGCAGTTATAAAGATCAATGAATCTGGTATCGATATCGATCAGAAAGCTAGACGTCTTCTGATCGACAACTGCAGTAATTCGATGTCTGTTCTGATGAAAAATATCGATAAATTAATGATCTATCCCGGACACATCGATGTTGATGTCGTCGACCGATTGTGCGATCGGGAGATCGATACTTTAATCTTCAATCTGACCAATGCAATCTTCGCAAAAGATCTGGCTAAGACCATATCGATCATCCGTGATTTTGCCACTTTGAACTACTCTATCTTCTATATCATATCGATCTTGATGTCACAGCTTCGCTTCTATTACGAACTGCAATATTATGATCAAAACGGTTATACAATGAATGAAATACTTAAACTGACAGGTGCTAAAGAATTCAGGATCAGATTGTCATTCGATACACTTCATCGCTATCATAATACCGATTTTCTGGCGATTATCGACCGATTGGCCGAGTTGGAACAAACACTGAAGTCAAACAGCGATATCGATGATTATCATCGCTTTGAATTGTTTATCATCAATTTAGAAGGAGAACATGATGCAGGCAATAAAAGATATTTATAGGATCGGCCGGGGGCCGAGTTCATCACATACGATAGCACCATTTCGGGCAGCCGATCTTTTTTTAAAGAACCACAAAGGCCTCGATCATTACGAGGTGGAACTCTACGGTTCTCTGGCTTTGACCGGTAAAGGTCATAAGACCGACGCCATCATCAGGGAAGTACTCCACGATCAGGTTGATGTCAGATTCTGTCTGAAACTCGATGAAGAGCCCCGTAATCTCATGATCATCAAAGGCTTTAAGAATGGTAAGCTCATCGACACATGGCATGTTGAATCTCTTGGAGGTGGTTCGATCAGGATCGATGAGTTTGAAAGTGGAGATGAAAGAGAATATTATCCTCATAGCCGATTCAATGAGATAAAAAGATATGTCAGTGAAAATCATATGACACTCATCGACTACATCCTGAAATATGAACCGGATATTCTCACTTATTTAGATAAATGCATCGATGTAATGTGTGACAGTATTAAAAGAGGCATCACCAAAGATGGTATCTTGAATCAAAGACTCGGTGTTTATCGGAGCGCTAAAGGTTTGTATACAGTTGGTTTAAAGAATAAAGACCTTGATCTTTTAAGAATGGCATATGCATACGCTGCCAGCGAAGAAAATGCCGATGGTAATATCGTCTGTACCGGTCCTACTCTCGGATCTTGCGGGGTTGTGGCCAGTTTTGTATACAGCTCACTGTATGATGATGGTTACAGTAAAGATGAAGTTAAAAGGGCACTCGCAGTCGGAGGATTATTTGCCGATATAATAAAAAAGAACGCCAGTATTTCCGGTGCTTTAGGAGGGTGTCAGGCTGAGATCGGCACTGCTTGTGCACTTGTAGCCGCTGCCATTACATATCTGCACCACGGTGATACAGACACCATCGAATACGCTGCTGAAGTCGGTATTGAACATCACCTTGGTCTGACCTGTGATCCGGTGTACGGTCTTGTGATCATCCCATGTATCGAGAGAAATGCTATGGCTATACTCAGAAGTTACGATGCTGCTAAACTGACATTGAATATTGCCCGTCTGCATAATCATAAAGTATCTTTCGATATGGTTGTAAGCTCAATGCGCGATACCGGAAAGATGATATCGCCGGAATTAAAGGAGACTAGCTTAGGAGGATTGGCTATTGCGTTTAAAGAAGAAGATTGAATTATTGGCGCCGGCCGGTGATATGGAATCATTAAGAGCTGCCATCAAAGGTGGTGCTGATGCGATATATATCGGGGGTAAAAGTTTCGGTGCGAGGGCTTTGGCAAAGAACTTCGATCACGAGGAAATGACCGAAGCTATTAAAATTGCCCATCTGCATGGTGTCAAGATCTATGTCACAATCAACACTATGCTCTATGAAACGGAGATCAACAACGCAATAAAAGAGATCGACTTTTTGTATGCAAACGGTGTCGATGGGCTCATCGTTTCCGATCTCGGCCTGATCGATGCAATAAGACAAGTATATCCGGATATCGAGATCCATGTCTCCACCCAGGCCCATATCCATAACGTGGCTTCGGCAAAAATAATGATCGAACAAAAAGCTTCCCGGATCGTCTTGGCAAGAGAGTTGGATATGGATAGAATCAAAGAGATAAGTGCTTTAGACATCGAAACAGAAGTCTTTGTCCATGGAGCGATCTGTATCAGTTACAGTGGTCAATGCCTTATGGGGAGTATAATGCATCAAAGATCAGGAAATCGTGGCATCTGTTCGCAATGCTGCCGGATGCGCTATCACCTTTATGATGAAGATACGAAAAGATTCGTCGATACCAAAGGTGACTATTTATTAAGTCCTAAAGATCTGTTCTTGTTAAAAGAGATTCCGGATATAATCGAAGCAGGTGTGTCTTCGGTCAAGATCGAAGGTCGAATGAAAAGGGCGGAATATGTAGCTCTGGTTACGCGAGTATATCGCACGGCTATCGATGCCTATTATCAAAATAAGGAGTTCACTGTTACAGAAGAGATAATTGAAGAACTCAAATTATTGTTTAACCGTGACTTTACAAGCGGACATTTTGCCAACTCTAAAGGGCCTGAACTGATGAATCCCATCAGGCCAAACCACATCGGTATCAAAGCGGGTGAAGTCATCGATCAGAAACGCGGCCGCATTTATATCCGTCTGTTCAAAAATATCACGCAAGGTGATGGCCTTAGGATTATTGATAAAGACAAAGAATATGGATTGGTCGCCAATAAAATCTACAAGAGAGATCTTTTGGTCAACGGTGCTGGCGCAAATGAAATAGTCAGTTTCGATTATCGTGACAAGATCGATAAAGGCGCTATCGTATACAAGACCACATCGGTCACTCTCACCAAAAAGATCGAAGCAATGACAGACATCAGAAAGGTCCCAGTCATCATCAATTATACCGCTGAACCGGGAACACCCTTTACTTTGCTATTGAGTGACGGTACCAATACTGTGAAAACCGAAGGTCCGATCGTTGAAAGGGCAGTAAAACGACCGCTTTCGAAAGAAGATTTTACCAAACAATTGACCAAATTGAATGATACCGTTTATACGGTGTCTGTTATCGACGGCAAGATCGAAGAGCCTTTTATCACAGTCAGTGCGATCAACGAAGCAAGAAGGAGCGCAGTTGAAAGATTGAATGAATTGAGAATACAAAACAAAGTAAGATCTTCAGGTTTCTATAAACCCTATAAGTTGACGGAGTTCACTCTTCCGCATTATTTGTTTGAAATAAACAATTTCGATCAGTACCAGACGATCAAGAATTTCAAGAAGTTAGATGCCTTATATATCACAAGCAACCTCAGTCTGGCTAAAGAGATCGATGAGATGATCTTCCTGCCGTCAAACATCAACGAAAACAGTCAATATTACAACATAAGGCAAGCTGTCAGCGAAACGGGCGGCATCGGTAAAGGTGAGATAGCATACATGACGCTTAATGTCGCCAACACCAAAACAGTAGCATATCTTATGAGTAAAGGGATCAAGGGTATTATTCTATCCAGCGAGATCAGCGATGATATGGCTTTAAGATTATACCAGCAATTTATCGAAGACTATGGTTTTAAACCACAGCTCTATCTATACACATACGGCAAAAGAGATCTCATGTATCTCAAAAGGAGTCCTGTGTATCGAGAACTGGGAACGATCGACACCCGGCATAATTATTCTTTAGTCGATCTCAAAGACAACAGTTTCCACATCGTAAGTGATGCAGATAAAACTCGCCTGATCGAGACGAAGACAGAATTGCTTCAAAGACCGAAAGCATTCGGGCGTTTTGTCAGATTCTACGACGAAGGTAAAGGCAAGGTCAATGAAATCGTCTATCGGATGCTACAGGATGATGAAAGTGCACAAAATTAACGATAGACATAAGCAGAATATGCGTATTATGATATAATTTACTGGTCATTGGAGGAACGATGTTTTTAAAAAGGATAGAGATGCATGGATTCAAATCCTTTGCCGACCGAATAGTTATTGATTTTGAAGATAATATGACAGGTGTTGTCGGACCCAACGGATGCGGTAAATCAAATATAGCCGATGCTATCAGATGGGTCCTAGGTGAGCAGAGCGTTAAATCTTTGCGTGGTGAAAAGATGACAGATGTTATCTTTTCCGGTTCGGAAAAAAGAAAAGCGCAAAATCTCGCTGAAGTCACATTGGTCTTCGATAACAGTGAGCATTTTCTCAATAGTGATCTGACAGAGATCGAGATCACAAGACGCATCTATAATAATGATCAGGACGCTGAATACCTAATCAATCGTCATCCTGTCCGTTTAAAAGATATCGTTGATCTCATACTGGACAGCGGCTTGGGGAAAGACAGCTTATCAATGATCTCTCAAGGTAACATCAGCGCATTTGCTGAAGCTAAACCTTATGACCGTCGGGCTATATTTGAAGAAGCAGCCGGTGTTGCCAAATATAAAAAACGTAAAATCGAATCAATCAATCGCTTAGAGCGCACAAAAGAAAACCTTGATCGTACTTTCGATATACTAAACGAGTTGGAAAGACAGGTATCGCCTTTGAAAAGGCAAGCGCGCAAAGCGGAATTATACCGTGAAAAGAAAACCTTACTGCAAGAGATTGAGGTTGCGGTCTTAGTCGATGAGATCGGTCTTTTAAAGATGCAGGTCGAAGAAATCGGCAAACATCGTTACGATCTTGAAACCAAAATAGCCATGGATCAGGCGACGATCCAGGTCCACGAGAACGACAATATCAACGCCAAAGAAGAACTAAAATCGATCGAGAAGACATTGTCTGGCAAACAGGAAAGATTGATGAAAGTTTTAGATGAGATCCGTGTCTTAGACAACCGCAAATTCGAGATCGATGAAAAACGAAAATACGCGATAGAGATCGGTGACAGCAAGGCGAAATACAATAATACACTCTCGATGTTAGAAGAGGCGAAGATTGAATATGAGGATCGGCAGGAACGTTTTGATAAGCTAGATGCCGAAATTAAACTATTGAACGATGAGCTGGAAGAATTGGCATATAAACTGGCAGAAGCATCACTCAATAAAGACAAGAGTCAGAATAACATCCGCCATTTGGAAAATCGTAAAGAAATACTGGAAAATGTCCTGCGTAATCCCTTCAATTCTGCCGGTCAGAACGGTGTCAAAGCGATCATCGAAAACAAAGACAGCTTTTATGGCATAATGGGCGTAGTGGGACAGGAGATGCACGCCCTGAAAGGATACGAAGAAGCCATCAATACCGCTTTATCCGGTTCGATCTACCACATCATCACCAAAGATGAAGCCAGCGCACGTAAAGCGATCGAGTTTTTAAAGCGAAATCGCAGTGGCCGCGCTACTTTTTTACCGATCACAGTCATGAAAAGACGGTCCATTCCTCAAGAACACCTGTTCATCGCTCAAAAGAGCGAAGGTTTTGTCGGAACAGCTGATGAATTCGTCGACTGTGCTGAAGAATACGATAATATCCGCAGTTCTTTGCTCGGGAACGTCCTGGTAACCGATGATCTGGAAAATGCCAATGAGTTGAGCAGCAGACTCAACCATAACTACAAAATAGTAACTTTGGATGGCGATGTTATCAATCGCGGCG
>CASEHR010000049.1 GCA_949287785.1 uncultured Bacillota bacterium
AGTGTTATCGCTGTCGGACCGGATCTTAAGATGTATCAGTGCGGTATTCCAAGAGAGATGGCGATCCAGCTCTATAAGCCATTCGTCATCAGTGAGATCGTCAACCGTGAACTGGCACCGAATCCAAAGAATGCCGAGCGTATGATCGATCGTCTCGATCCGCAGATCTGGGACGTCCTTGAAGAGGTCATGAAGGATCATCCGGTATTGCTCAATCGTGCTCCGACACTACACCGTTTAGGTATCCAGGCTTTCAAGCCGAAACTCGTCGAGGGTAGAGCGATCCGTCTGCATCCGCTTGTCTGTACGGCGTTCAATGCCGACTTTGACGGTGACCAGATGGCTGTGCACTTACCATTGAGTGAAAAAGCCAGGGCAGAAGCAGAAGTGCTGATGCTGGCATCAAATAATATTCTCGGTCCGAAAGACGGTAACCCGATCGTCACTCCATCACAGGATATGGTCCTGGGTAATTTCTATCTCAACATGGAAGAGAAAGCTCAGGAATTCTATGATAAAGCTGATATGATCGAAGCTTTAGGTGACCATGAAGCAGCTGAGATGTGGCGCGGATTCGGCGATGCTGAAGGACATGTCTATAAAGATCCGAATGAAGTCATGATGGCTTATAACGACAAGAAGGTCCATCTGCACACAAGGATCGCTTTGCCGGCTATCTCACTCAAGAAAGCAAGTTTCACCAAGAAACAAAACGGCATGTATCTGATCACAACAGTCGGTAAGCTGATCTTCAACAGTTGTTTCCCGAGTGATTTCCCATACATCAACTTTGTATCGGAAGCCAACCTGAAGGCGACACCGGACAGTGACTTTGTAGAACCGGGTACGGACATCAAAGCGCATATCGCTGATGAGCCGATCAAGGGTGAATTTAAGAAAAAGGATCTGTCGGCAGTCATAGCGGAGGTATTCAACCGTTACCGCACTGATGGTTCAGCTGAGATCTTAGACAATATCAAGGACATGGGTTTTGAATATTCGACCGTTGCCGGTATGACGGTATCTTTATCGGATATCAATGTCGCACCAAATAAACAAAAATACGTCGATGAAGCTAAACAGAAAGCTGATGTCCTGCAGACCCTTCTAAAAAGAGGTCTTCTCACTCCACCGGAGTGGGAGAAACACTTCTCAAAACTATGGGATGATACTAAGAACGTCATCGGCGATGAGGTCATGAGCAATCTGCCACGTAAGTCACCGATCAATATGATGGCGGTATCCGGTGCCCGTGGTAATAAATCACACTTCACACAGCTAGCCGGTATGCGTGGTCTGATGGCAAGACCGACGCAATCGAAATCGAAGAAAGAATATCAACCTTCGATCATCGAGGTTCCGATCTACTCTTCTTTCCGTGAAGGTCTGAATGTATCTGAATTCTTTATTTCGACGCACGGTGTCCGTAAAGGTCTTACCGATACAGCCCTGAAGACGGCGGAATCAGGTTATCTGACCAGACGTCTTGTCGATGTTGCTCAGGATATCCTGATCACCGAAGATGATTGTCATCCGGAAAAGGGTTACTGGGTCGAGGATATCGTCGATACCAAAGACAACAACATCATCGAAAAGCTGTACGACCGTATCGTTGGTCGTTACACCTTTGAAGCAGTGACCGATCCAAAGACCGGCGAGATCATCGTCGATGAAGATAACTATATCGATGATGTCATGGCGAAAAAGATCGTCGATGCCGGTGTCAAGAAGGTATGCATCCGCAATGTCTTCACTTGTGAATCGATCGATGGCATCTGTCGCAAGTGCTACGGCCGCAATATGGCGACCGGCAAACTGGTCGAAAAGGGTGAATCAGTCGGTATCATGGCTGCGCAGTCGATCGGCGAACCTGGTACTCAGCTCACCATGCGTACTTTCCATACCGGTGGTGTAGCATCGGGTTCGGAAGGTGATATCACGCAGGGTCTGCCGCGTGTCGAAGAGCTTTTCGAAGCGCGTAAGCCTAAGCATTTAGCGATCTTAGCGAAGATCGATGGTGAGATCACGGCGATCGATGAGATGGAAAACCGTAACGGTTATATCATCAAGATCACCAACGATAAAGAGACAAAAGATCACAAGTGTACGATGGCCAGTGCGATCAGATCGTGGCTTAAGGTCGGTTCTAAAGTCAAAGCCGGTGATAAGCTGACAGAAGGCAGTGTCGATCCGAAAGAACTGCTGGCGGTCGCCGGTGTTGAAGCTGCACAGAACTACATCCTCAAGGAAGTCAAAAAGGTCTATGCAGCACAAGGTATCGATATCTCTGATAAGCATATCGAGGTCATCATCAGACAGATGTTGCGTAAGGTAACCGTAACCGATCCGGGTGACTCAGAGCTTGTGACCGGTCAGTCGCTGTCACGTCGGCGGATGGAAAATATCAACGGTCATCTCTTGCTGGATGGAAAACGGCCGGCGCAATACGGACCGATCATCCTCGGTATTGCCAAGTCGTCTGTTGAGACCGATTCCTTCTTATCGGCTGCTTCTTTCCAGGAGACTTCAAAGGTCCTGACCAATGCAGCTGTCCAGGGTAAAGTCGATAACCTGCGCGGTCTCAAAGAGAACGTCATTATCGGTAAGCCGATCCCGGCCGGAACCGGTTCGAAGTTTGAACGCGAGACGACCAACCTCGTCTTGAGAAGAGCGGAAGAACTGAAAGAAGTCCGTGAAGAAAAGGTAGCTGAGCATAAAGCCCGTCTGGAAGAACAACTTCCCAAAGAGGTTACTGAAGGCGGCAAATAAGCAAAGAGCTTCCTTTGATCAAAGATCATAAGTAAAATGCCGGATACGACATAATGCGTATCCGGCTTTTTAAAACCCTTTATAAAGCGCGATCATCAAGAGGGATCACGCTTTATCTTTATTATGTATCTACTTTCTTCTTTCGATGATCAATTGATGAAACCACTCGATGATGGATGGATCCTGATGGCTGAAGAAAGAAGAGGTCCCGGTATCAAGAGCAGCGATCTTTTGCATATCATCCATATCCAGCGAAAATGAACAGATATCGAAGTTTTCTTTGATCCTCTCTTCATGAACGGATTTGGCTAAAGATACGATTCCTCTTTGGTATAACCAGCGGAGAATGATCTGCGCTACGCTTTTATGATGTTTGTCGGCGATCGACATCAGGACCTCATTGTGAAACATGTTGTTTCTGCCCTCGGCAAACGGTGCCCAGGCCTCAAGGACGACACCATACTTGTCAGCCCATTTTTTAGCTTCGACCTGCTGGTTGAAGACATTGACTTCGATCTGGTTGACCATTGGTCTGATTTTGGCAAAAAGACATAGATCAACAAGACGATCCGGATAGAAATTCGATACGCCGATAGCCCTGACCCTACCCTCATCATACAGTTTTTCAAGATCGCGATAAGCGCTGTAGTAATCACCGACCGGTTGGTGCAACAAGATAAGGTCGAGATAATCGGTCTTCAGTCCTTTAAGTGAAGCGATGATGGAATCATAGGTCTTATGCTCACCATAATTATCGATCCAGACCTTTGTGGTCAGAAAGATCTCATTGCGCGTCAGATCGCTTTCTTTTAAGGCGTCACCTACTTCGCTTTCGTTGAAATAGGACTGAGCTGTATCGATATGACGATATCCGGCTTTAAGGGCCGTCAGGACCGTGTTTTTGCAGTCTTGCTTGCTTACCTGGTAGACACCAAAACCGTTGGCCGGTATCTGAACGTCGTTATATAGTTTTATCGTTTCCATTAAATTCCCTCCTTTTCGATAAACCGGATATGGTTGGGTGCCGACTTGTTGAAAAGACCTTCCTTAAACACGATATCATGATCAATGGCCTTAAGATCTCTGAGGCTATTGACCATATATTGCGGATCGTTGGTAAAGCTGTCGGCGAAGACGTATACTTCGCCTTTATAACCTTTGATCGTCTCGATAAAGGTCGCGACCGGCATCGGGAAGGTATACCACCAGATCGGGAAAAACAACAGGATCCGGTCATATTGATCTGTATCGATCGAAAGAGGTCTGATAGACGGATGGATCTTTTTGGAAACTTCTTCCTTTGCTTCCTTATAAGCACAGATATCATAGTTATCGGAATACGGTACTGCTCTTTCGATACGGACGATATCGTATTTAAGCTTTTCATTGATCTTTTCGACCAGGGACTTGGTGTTGTTTGACCAGCTGAAGTAAGCGATGAGTGTTTTCATAATATCACCTCCTTTTGTATTTTAAGGCTTTATTGCACGCATTATGTATATCATGTCGGAAAGAGAGTATAATCAAATCGAATACTGAAAGGAGCAGTCTATGATCGATTCCGAGCTTTTGAATTACCTCATCGTCTTTTCCGAAACCGGTTCTCTTTTGAAAGCCGGTGAGATCCTGAATCTTTCACAGCCTTCCCTGTCAAAAGCGATGCGAAAGCTGGAAGCACAGCTCGGTCTGACGATATTTGATAGGACAGCCAATAAGATGACCCTGAACGATGATGGCAAAGAAGTCCTTTATTATGCCAAGGATATCATAGCGATGATCGATCGTCTCCAAGAGAAAGCGAAAGATCTGAAGGAAAAAAGCCGTCATCTGAAGATCGCTATGACAGCACCGGGGCCGATATACAGGTATGATTTTCTTTTTGACCCTTCAGACAGACAAGATGTGGTCATTATCGATGATGAAGATAAACTCATCGGTGATCTTCTCAATAATATCTATGACCTCATCTTCATCAACGACCGCCCATATACCGATAACCTGGTATGTAAGAAAGTCATGACCGAACACCTCTATATCTCGGTACCGAAAACTCATTTTTTAGCAAAACACAACGAAAAGGTCACATTTGAAGATATTGACGGCAATACTTTTTTGTTGTCTCAGGATATCGGCAAATGGACTTCTGTGTTAGAAAAACACATGAAAAGATCCCGTTTTTTAAGGCAGAGTGACCGCCGTGAACTTAAAGAGATCGCGGAGTATTCTTCGATCCCGAATTTTCTGACCAACATCAGCATGCAAAAAAACAGTACCGAAAGCCGTATCAGCATCCCGATCGCTGACCCGGATGCCTATATGGACTTCTATGCGGTCACAAAAGCCGGCAATGCACAGTTATTCGATTTATTGAAATAGGAGTGTATGCTGTATATATCAGCCGAAATACCAGCTCGGTAACCATCTTAAGATCCTGACGTAGAGATAAGATGTCTTAAAACCGCCGATGACCGGTAAAAACAAGAAAAACAGAAGACCGCTGACGATGATAAAACCCCAGAGGAAACGCTTATAGATCTTCAGGTGTTCAGGTTTCAGGTTGAGGTAGATGTCATATAATACATAGACTAAAGTCATGATCAGAAACGGCACGCAGGGATAATAATGATAACTGAATGAGGTCCTGGTGACTAGGATCCATGGCCATAAAAGGCTCAGAAACATGATGACCAGTGTCGCCAGGGTGGTGTCTTTGACTTTTATGATCTTATATACAGCACAGACCATGGCGATAAAACCGGCAATACTGATAACGGGATTGTTGAAGCAGGAAATGCTCTGGATATAATCTTCACCTCTTTTGACATAGTACCAGATCGGACGGATGTCAAATAACCACTGATACCAGTCACTGGAATAGGGGTGGGTACTTTCAAGTCCGGTGTGATAGTTGAACATATAAGTGTTATATCTGATTGCCTGATCGAAGAATTCACCTATGTTCGTCCACCTATCGGCATACATCGGTACGAAGATGAAACTGATGACATATATGCAAAGCGGAACGATAATGAAGAATAAGATCGACCAAAAGAAGAGACAGACAGTCTTTTTCAATACCGGCCGACCGTCTTTTCTGGCTTGCAGAAGATAATGGATATTGTATATGAAGTAAATGAACGCAAGACCGACAGCACCATAGATGCCCGTCCACTTGGTCGCGATCGCCATTCCCATGGCGATACCGCTGAAAGCCAGCCATTTGAAGCATTTGCCGGTGTCTTTGGTATAATCGTATTTCAAGGCTTTGATCATAAGATAGAACATCAGGATGATAAAGAAGATGCTGAACGGTTCCAGCGTGGCGATCCGACCGGTCGTATAATGCATAAAATCAAACGCGAAGAGTAAAGCCACCAAAAGCGACCATTTCTTTTTAAAGAATTCCCGTGCCAGAAGGTAGATCAAAGGGATCATTGCGACACTGAACAAAGCACCCATGAAGCGGAAACCGAAGGTGTTGAAGCCAAAGATCTTAGTCCCCAAAGCCATGATCTCCGTTCCTAACAGCGGGTGGACGGCAGTGTACATCTTTTGTCCGTTGGCGATCTCATAGGCGTTACGGGCATGATATATCTCGTCAAAATACGTCTCGTCTTTATATGACGGATCAAGCGCAATGGTATCCTGTTCATCAATGATCTTTTGCGCATTGCTCAGATCGGAAGACAGTGAATCACTTATTACTTCGATATTTCGCACCTGTTGATCATCGACCAGCCACAGTTCCGACAAGACGCCGTTTTTCGAAGGAAAGACGAGCTTGATATAAGGGTCATCGATATAGCCTGTATCGATGATCTGGTATTTGTAGAATTCTTCATCATCCAAAGTGGCAAGATAGGTATATTCGCCATCAACTT
>CASEHR010000050.1 GCA_949287785.1 uncultured Bacillota bacterium
ATCTAAAAGCAAGTAATTGCCTTCCAAGAGGATGATATCCTTGTTTATGATGATCTGATCTTCGATCGGATCGTGCAGGATACGACTGTAGATCGGCCAGGTGATGTCATTGTATTTAAGCTGAGCGAGCTTTTCTTCAAGACGCTCGACATCGAAAGTCTCCGGTGCTCCTTTGATCGCTTTCAAAGGTTTTCCATTAAAGAAATGCGATCTAAGGTATTCATCATAATGGTGGAAGCCATCGATGTCGATCGCCTGAACCTGATCTTTTTGGAGATATTCAAGATATGCGGCCAGTGTGCTCTTGCCGGCACCGGGGGCTGCGGCAATGAAGATGATGATCCTTTCCTTCTTTCTTTTTTGGATCTCAGTAAGCTTAGTCAACAGCGGTATGAAGATATCATCGATATTGTCCTGATAAAAGGATGCTTCGACTTTTAAGCCGTTGATCGATAATGGGATCTTGTTCATGGCTATATGGTAATCTTGTGGAGTATAATAGTAAAGAGGTGTTATATGCAAAAAGAAGAAATGCTCAAGATGTTGAATGAATGGGAATTTCAGATCAGTGCTTATGATCTGCTTTTGAGTACGGCTTATTATGATGATGAGACGATCGCACCGGAAGGAGGCAAGACGTATCGTTATGATCGTTTTGCTTATATGGCATCACTGAGCCATAAACTTCGTACCGATGTCAATATGAAAGAGATCCTTTCATCACTCAGTAAAGAAGAACTCAACACAGCCGATGCCCGGAGAGTCGAACTTCTCTTAAGGGATTTCAAAGAGATGGAGGCGATTCCCGCTGATGTCTATGAAGCTTATATCAAACTGACTCTGGAATCATCAAATAAATGGCATGAAGCCAAAAACAAAGATGATTATTCGATCTTTGAACCCTATCTGAAAAGAGTCATCGAAGCGACAAAGACGATCGCTTTATATCGTCATCCCGATGAAGATGTCTATGATACGCTGCTGAATGATTATGAACGGGGGATGAACAGAGCAAAATATGAACCTTTTTTTGAACTGATCAAAAAAGAACTGTTGCCATTGATCGAAAAAGTTAAAGAAGCAAAAGCGATCGATGACCATTTTATTTATGACTATTATACTAAAGAAAAACAAGTACCTTTAATGGCAAAGATCAATGAGCTCTTGGGTTTTGATGCTTCATGGGGTTATATGGGCGTATCGATGCATCCGTTTACCAATGGCTTGTCATCCAATGATGTCAGGGTAACGACCTATTACGATGAGCACAATATCGCTTCGGCGATCTATTCGATCATTCATGAAGATGGTCATGCATTCTATGAACATCAAATGGATCCGTCATATGATGGAACGGTCTTGAAAAACGTCAGCAGCGGTATGCATGAATCGCAAAGCCGGCTTATGGAGAACTGTATCGGTCGCCGCAAGTCCTTTATCCAAAACTTCTATCCGTATCTGTACTCTTTATATCCCGAAAAGCTGCAAGATGTGTCATTAGATGATTTTTATATGGCTGTCAATGCCTCAAAGCCATCGTTAATCAGAACCGACGCCGATGAGCTGACTTATCCGATCCACATCCTCATTCGCTATGAGCTTGAAAAGGGCTTGTTTGATGGGACGATCAGCAGTGATGGATTAGATGAGAAGTGGAATGACGTGTATGAAAAATACCTGGGTATAAGACCGCAAAATGCCAAAACCGGTATCCTGCAGGACATCCACTGGTCTGATGGATCATTCGGTTATTTCCCGACTTATGCTTTAGGCAGCGCTGTCGCTGCCCAGATCATGCATCACCTTGAGAAGGCAATGGATGTCGATGAGGTATTGGCAAAAGGGAATATCAAAAAGATCACTGACTATCTGAAGGATAATTTTCAGAAATACGGTGCTTTATACGATCTTGATGATTTATTGAAGGTTACCACCGGTGAGAGTTTTGATCCCCACTACTATATCGACTATCTGAAAAACAAGTATATCCGACTGTATAACTTGTAGGATATCGCTGTTTGATGTATCATTTTATAGCTTTCATGCCGACAGTTCGTTTGTACCATCCTGTCGTTAAACAAAACCAGGACTGCTTTCGGTAGCTTACTGGTTAAGCTGCTTTTTATTATGTTTATGAAAAAGATCTTTAAAGAATACAGACTTATATTACGCAATGTACCGTCTTTGGTGATCACCATGACCTGCGTCAGCGTCATCCTTATGAATCTTTTGGCGAATAAGACGATCGTGCAGAACGACTATATCGCACTTGATGGCGGGATCATCATCTCATGGCTCTCTTTTCTATGTATGGATATCATCACCGCATATTTTGGACCCAAGGTCGCAACGAAGATCGCGATCTTGGCGATCGTCATCAATGCTTTTGCGGCGTTCATCTTCTATTTCGCCAGTATCATTCCGACAAATGCCGGGGACTTTTCCAGTTTTGATTATATCTTCAAAGGGACATGGTTTATCTGGCTAGCCAGTACGATCGCCTTTATCTTAGCCAGCATCATCAACAATTCCCTGAACCATTTGATCGGAAGACTTCTGAAAGAAAAAGAGTTATCGCGCAAAGCTTATTATCTGAGGAGTTATATATCGACTTTCTTCGGCCAGTTTATCGATAATCTGACTTTCGCGATCATCGCTTTTGTGATCTTTGCCCCGATCTACTGGGATGGATTCAATTGGACGATCATCCAATGTTTGACATGTGCTCTGACAGGCGCTATGATCGAACTGGTCTTTGAGATGGTCTTTTCACCCATCGGCTACATGATCATCAAAGAGTGGCAGAAAGACAAGGTAGGAGAAGGATATCTTGCGTATATCCAAGGAGAGCGAAATGAAAGTATTGATAACCGGGACATCCAGCGGAATCGGTAAAGCGATCGCGCAGCGGTTTATCGCAAAAAAGCATACGGTGATCGGTCTGGATCGAAAAAAGAGTACATTATCTGATGAGAACTATACGCATTATGAAGTCGATATCTCGGATGCTGAACGATTACCGGATATCGATGAGGTCGAGATCCTCATCAATAATGCCGGTGTCCAGAACGAGAACGACATCGATGTCAATCTGAAAGGGTTGATCTATGTCAGTGAGCGATATGGGGTCAATCCGCATATCAGGTCGATCCTCAATATCGGATCAGCTAGTGGTCATACCGGCGCTGAATTTCCGGAATACTGTGCCAGCAAAGGCGGCGTCATCGCTTATACAAAAAACCTCGCTTTGCGTGTAGCGGATTATGGAGCTACCTGCAACAGCATTGATCCGGGTGGTGTATTGACACCTTTGAATGAGCCGGTCATAAATGATCCTGAATCTTGGCAAAAGATCATGGATGAAACGCCTTTAAAACGATGGGCGACTGTCGAAGAGATCGCCGACTGGGCTTATTTTATGACGGTCGTCAATCGGTTCTGCACCGGTCAAAGTATCATCATCGATGGTGGGGAAGCGATAAAACACAACTTTATCTGGAAAGACTGAATAGTGAAAATATCGGTGATCATCGGATATCATCCTGAATAAATGCATGTCTTGTGATCTTTCAAATGATACAAGCAGATAAAAAGCGCATGACGATCTTGCGCTTTTGATATCGTCTGCTATCTGATGCCGGTATAGCCGCCGGTGATATTCACGGCATCAAAACCATAGGCTTTTAGGATGCGGCAGGCAGTATGAGCCCTGACACCGACAGCGCATAAGACAGCGATCTTCTGTGCCTTGTATCTTTCAAGTTCCGCGATCCTTTCCCTTAGATCATCCAGGGGGATATGGATACTGTTTTCAAGATGACCGAGGTCATACTCGTGATCGGTCCGTACATCCAGGATGATGCTGTTTTCTTTGATGACATCTTCGTATAATACCAGGCTTTCCAGATCATCAATTATGTTTTCGGCGATGAAACCAAGATAGTTGGCCGGCGATTTGGCGCTTAAAAACGGTGGCGCATAGGCCGATTCAAGCCGGGCAAGATCAGTCACCTTCGCTTTTAATTTGATGGCAGCAGCGATCGTATCGATGAATTTGTCGACACCTTCATAGCCGACTGCCTGTGCTCCCAGGATCTTCAATGTCTTTCGGTCGTAGAACAGTCTGATATGGATCGCTCTGGCATTGGGATAATATGCGGCATGGCTGTTTGGGTGCGTTATGATCGTCTGATAGTCATAACCATCGCGTTTTAAACGGGCTGTATTGTAGCCTGTTGAAGCCGCAGCCATATCAAATACCTTGATGATGCTGGTTGCGATACTGCCATCGTATGATCGTGCAATGCCGCATATATTGTCGGCGATGATCCGTCCTTGCTTGTTGGCCGGGCCGGCTAAGGCGACATTCTCCAATTTGCCGGATATAAAGTGCGGACTGACAGTCGCATCACCGGCGGCATAGACATCCATGATGTTGGTCATCATGTGTTCATCGGTGATGATATAGCCTTTTTCATCCAGTCTGATCTTTGAATCTTTCAAAAAGTCGGTATTAGCTCTGACACCGGCAGCGATCACCACTTCATCAAATGTATGAGTTGTACCATCTTCCATTACGATCGTATACGAAATGTCTTTGATGATCTCTTTGATCCGAGCGTTGACAGTGACCTTTACATTATGATCGATCAGCTTATCCATTACGATATCCGCAAAGTCTTTGTCAAGATTGGCCAGGATCTGCGGAGCGTATTCAAATACAGTGACATCCTTATGGATATGAGCGATATTCTCAGCCAGTTCGATGCCGATAAAGCCGCCGCCAATGATCGCGATATTCTGTTTTTGATCGATGACTGCTTTTAAGGCTTTGACATCTTCGACAGTCTTCAGATGCTTCAGCTCGTCTTCATTGCGATAGAGCTTGCGATAGGTCGATCCCGGTGTCAGGACTAGAAAATCATAGGTCTCGGTATATATTTTATCAGCTGTTTTGATTTCGACTTGTTTACGATCGGTGTCGACATTTATGACTTCGCTTTCGGTTCTTACGTCGATCCTGAATCTTTCAAAAAGCGATTCCGGTGTCTGTACGGAAAGATCACTTTCTTTTTCGATCACTTCGCCGATATAATAGGGCAAGCCGCAGTTGGCATACGATACATAATTACTCTTTTCGATGATGACGATCTCCATCTTTTCATCAAGTCTTCTGAGTCTGGCAGCACATGATGCACCGCCGGCAACTCCGCCTACGATCAATGTTTTCATAATCTGTTACCTCTTTATGCTGATATTTTAAACGATGATCGTTGAAGTTGTCTGGATGATGCCCGAGAAAATATAGTATGATATGCACAAAGGGGATTATCATGGCTAAAAAAGACATCACCAACATCATCGACTATATCATCTGGCGGGGCGATCTGAGCTTTAAGGTCGACCACTTCAATGAGATCGACGCTTTGATCTTTGCGCGTTTTTCTTATATGGATCTTAAAGATATCATCGCCAATGACGGACAAAGTATCAGGATCAGGGACGCTTATGCCATGTATCATGAAAATGAAGAGTTAAGGCCTAAATTCGCTGTTCAGGATCCGGATCTGTTCAGGATGATGGCTATTTCGGAAAGATATCGTGATTTAGAGATCATCTATCATGAGTTCTTGTATGATGAAGAAGATGTTGAACAGTTTTCATCTTTGGCGATCAGGGTACCCGAACTCGGTTACTATCTTTCTTATCGCGGTACAGACAATACGATCAACGGCTGGAAAGAAGATCTGCTCATGACATTTGATGAAAATGTACCTTCGCAGACCGATGCCCTCAGATACCTTGAAGAGGTCGCCGCAAAGACTGAAGGTGATCTGTTTTTGGGTGGTCATTCAAAGGGCGGCAATTTAGCGATATACGCGTCGCTTTTCTGTGATGAAAAGGTCGCTAAGCGCATCAAAGGGGTCTTCTCTTTTGATGGGCCGGGTCTTCATACCAACATCGCCGATCATATCGATGACAAGATCGCGCTGCCTTATATCGCTACCTACATGCCGCAATCATCGATCTTTGGCAAGATGCTGTCTCATCGTGAACTTCAGGTAATCGTAAATTCAAATGCCGCCGGTGTCATGCAGCATGATATCTACACCTGGGAAGTTGTCCGTAAGGATTTTGTTATCGCCGGTGAAGATACGATGTCGTCACGCATCTTTGATCAGGCTTTTCACGATTATTTAGCCAAGCTCTCAAAAGAAGACCGTAAACAGGTAGTCGATATCATCTTTGATGCTGTTGCGCAATGCGATGTCGAAACGATGGAAGATCTTACTAAAAATCTGGCCGGTAATATGATCAGAGTCATCAGACACATGAGTTCGCTTGATGAAGATGATGGTAAGATCATCAAAGAGGCGATCGGTATCTTGTCTGATTCGATCAAAGAAGGAGTGATAAGTGAGATCACCGGTCATATCCCGTTTTTAAAGCACGAAGAAAAAGAAAAGGTGAACTAATCAGGACGTTCACCTATCTGGTCATGATGCAGGTTAGCATATATCCTGCCCAAAAATTCATCGGTGTAATACTTGTCATACAGTTCGCCCAAAAAAGTCATCGGTGGTTTGCCATCAAGCCTCTGCGCCTGACGAAACAGTGCCGTATACGAGACGAACATATTGAGACCCATAAAGATCACAAGGATCGGCAAGAGGATCTTACCGACTTTGTAGGGTATCGATTCGATGAGCTTTGATAACAGCGGATAGACGAATTTCATAAAGGCCAAGCCGCCTAAACCCCAGAAAAGCATAAAAGGTATCGTCGTCCGGCCGCCGATATTGAGCGGCATATTGGAATAATCCCAGGCATTGGCATGAAACAGGATCTCACCGATATAGCTCAGACTATACTCGGCTACCCCACCGATCAGACATGAGTACAGGTACGTCTTCCACCATGGTCTAGTCTCATAGTCTTTACCAAGCAACAGGGCAAAGCCGGCAAAACCGAAACCGTAGA
>CASEHR010000051.1 GCA_949287785.1 uncultured Bacillota bacterium
ACTGGCAGCTATTATCGTGTTTATCGTTACTGAGTTTGTCATGACGATTTTCGTGTTGCCGATCTTCGGTGTATCAGACATGCAGGAGATGAGTGCGATCATCAGGGAGATCGGTACATCATTCAATATTGCGATCAGCGATTCGATGATCAGGACGATCTATGCCTCGGCGATATTCTTTACCGGTCTGATCGAGGGCCTTTTGGTGCATTTTCTGGCGGTCATCGTTTTGCCTAAGATGAATGTCAAGGTATGTGTGAACTCATCAATAGAGAAGTTTAAGTTGCCTGTACCTGTCGCTTATGTCGCCTTTGTCTTTTTTGCGATCATGCTTTTTTTGTCCAATACAGACATTCAATCAAATGTGATCTATATCATTATCTGCCTTGGAATGGTCGGCATGCTGCTGCTTTGTGTTCAAGGGTATTTCTTTGCTCTGTTATATGGATATATCGTCCATAAGAAGAATATGAGTTTCATGCTCATTCTCATCATCGTCTTGCTGATGCCCTTGTCTTTTGTCGTCCTGGCTATCCTGGGTTTTTTATATGCAACAGGTCCGCTGCAGCGCTACCTGGAGAATAAAAAAGGTACAGTATGAAGAATTTGCGTAATTTTATTATCGTTATCAGTGTGATCATGGTCCTTTTGGGTCTGGTGATCTTTGCGCTGTATTGGTTGTTCGACATCAATGTAATTGCGATGGTCATCGTTTATGGTGTCTGCATCTTTGTCTTGGTGGCTTCATTTATCGCTATCAACAAATGGCGTAAAGATACAGATCGCTACAGTGAGGTAGAATTGGACCGGTCGATCGATGAAGCGATCGAGCTGGCCAATGTCGGTATGCTCGTTTATAACGAGAATCATGAAGTTACCTGGACGAGCACGCTTTTCAAGGAGCGTCGTATCGATGTTATCGGTCAGAAGCTTTTAGCTTGGATCCCTGAACTTGGCGATATATTAAATGGCGACCTTGAAAGGATCGTCGTTATGATCAATGATCAGAAATACGAAGTATCGAAAAAAGAAGATGCTTCGGTATTGTTTTTCAAAGATATAACCGAAAGTTATGATTTACAAGAAAGAATCACTAACGAAGCGCCGGTACTCGGGCTCATCAACTTCGATAATCTCGATGATCTTATGGCGTCGGATGAAGATATATCAAGCCTCAGCAATGATCTGAAGTTGCCGGTCTTGGAATATTTAAAAAAATACAGTGTTACATATAAGACATTGCGCAATCATCGTCTGTTTTTAGTTCTTAATGAAAGTATCTATCATCGTCTGGCAAATGACCGTTTCAGCGTCCTGAATGCGGTGAGAAAGGTAGCCAGAGATCTGAAGGTCCCGGTTACATTATCGATGTCTTTTGCCAGGGGCAGCGAGGATCTGAGGGAACTTGATGAAGTGGCAACCAGTCTTCTTGATCTGGCGCAGACAAGAGGCGGCGATCAGGTGGCGGTGCGTAAAGTCGGTGAGGATGTCGTCTATTTCGGCGGTACATCGGAGGCTAAAGAAAAGTCGAGCAAAGTTCAGGTCAGAGTCATGACCAATACGCTCAGGGATTTGATCAACCGTTCCACCAATGTCATCATCTGCGGTCACTTAGACGCTGATGCAGACTGTGTTGGTAGTGCGATCCTGATGGCCGATATCGTCCAAAGCTTTAAAAAAGAAGCTTATGTCATTTATAAGACCGGTGGTATCGAGGCAAGAGTTGCCGATGCCATCAGACAAAATGAGGATAACTTCAATGAACGACATCATCTGGTAAGTATCAATGAGGCGCTCAATCACCTGGATCAGAATTCACTTGTCATCATGGTCGATCATCACAGTGCTGCTCAATCAAACGGCAAGGAATTGCTCAAAGAAGCAAAGCGCATCGTCATTATCGATCACCATCGCCGGATGGCTGACTTTGATACCAACCCGATCCTGACTTATATCGAAGCCAGTGCTTCATCGACATGTGAACTCGTTTGTGAGTTTGTCCCCTATCTGATGGGAAGGGTTTCGATCACGCCGGTGGAAGCCAGTTTGATGTATCTCGGTGTTCTGATCGATACCAATCGTTTCAGAGTCCGTACCGGTGCCAGAACGTTTGAAGTTTTGAAGATGTTGCGGCAATATGGCGCTGATCCTATGCTTGTTGAAAAATTCAATGAAGAACCGTATGAGCTTGTCCTCAAGCGTTCCAAGCTCATCAGATCATCGTACATTTATGCCGATGGAATCATCATCGCCAAGGGCGATTCAGATATTTATCCCCGTTCGATCATCTCACAAGCCGGTGATACGATGTTGCAGACGATCGGGATCATCGCGGTATTCGTCATCGCTAATATCAGCAAGGATGAAGTGGCGATTAGCGCAAGATCCAAAGAAGGTTTCAATGTCCAGATGGTTATGGAAAAAATGAACGGCGGCGGTCATATGACAGCAGCCGGCTTACAAGTTAAAGACAAGTCGATCAATGAGCTTGAAAACGAGCTCCATATAGCGATTGAAGATTATATGAAGGGAGAAAACTAGAATGAAGGTCATCCTGTTACAAGATGTCAAAAATGTTGGTAAAAAAGGCGAGATCAAGGAAGTAAGTGACGGTTATGCCCGTAATTTTCTTCTGATGCGTAAACTCGCTGTCCAAGCCAGCGATGACAGTCTGAAGGTATTGAATAAACAAAGGGCGGAAGCCGATGAAAAGGAAGCTCAGGAAGTTGCTAAAGCTGAGGCATTGAAAGATGAATTGGCTAAAAAAGTCTTTAAGTTCAAAGTGAATGTCAAAAACGGCAAAGTATTTAATTCGGTCTCGACCAAACAGATCCACGAGGCCTTGAAAAATCAGGGTTATGTAATCGATAAGCGTAAGATCATCGATAATGATCCGATAACGACGCTGGGTTTCACCAATGTACGGATTGAACTCCATAAAGGTGTGGTCGCGACGATCAGAGTCCAACTGGAGGATTAATGCCTGATAGAGTTATGCCGTATGACCTGGGAGCTGAAGAGTCTCTTCTGGGTAATATCTTAGTATACGACGATGCGATGCGATTAGCCGTTGAGGCGAATATTTTAAGCGAGGATTTTTACTTTGACAAACATCGTAAGATCTACAGCATCATGTATACGATGTACGAAAAAAAAGAAGCGATCGATGTCACTTCTTTAAAGTCCCGGCTGGCGGATTTTGAATATCTCGATCAAGTTGGGGGGATCGATTTCTTATTGTCCTTATCGGATAGAGTCATTTCCAGTGCTAATACCCGAGAATATATCAAGATCATCAAGAATAAATCGTATGCGCGCAAGATCATTTCTGTTGCCAATACGATCGCGCAGGATGGTTATGACGGCAGTATCGATATCGAGGACCTGCTCGATCAGGCTGAACGAAAGATCCTTGATATCACAAGGAGCCGGGCATACAGCGAATTCAAAAGCAGCAGCGAGATATTTGATGAGACATTGCAGAAGATCCAGAAGATATCCGAACTGGGCGATACCGTTACCGGAATCAAGACCTTATATAATGATCTCGATGTCATGACTACGGGTTTCCAAAGAGGAGATCTCATCATCTTGGCTGCCCGACCATCCGTCGGTAAGTCAGCATTTGCGCTCAATATAGCGATGAACACTGCAGCTGTATCCAGTGGTGCGGTGGCGATATTCTCACTTGAAATGCCTTATGATCAGCTGGCTTTGCGTATGCTTATGGCAAAAAGTCAGATCGATGGTCAGAAATTAAGGACCGGTAAATTGTCCGATAATGAGTGGTCTAAGCTAAATGAGGTGGTTAACGAGCTGAAAAGACAGCAGTTTTTCATCGATGATACTCCCGGTATCAAAGTCAGCGAGATATTCGCTAAGAGTCGGGCGCTAAAAAACCAGCATGGATTAGCCCTGATCATCATCGACTACATGCAACTGATCCAAGGTAATGGCAAAGCGGAGTCCAGACAGCAAGAGGTGTCTGAGATATCGAGACGCCTGAAAGCACTGGCAAGAGAGCTTGAAGTACCGGTCATCGCCTTGTCGCAGCTTTCGCGTTCTGTCGAGACAAGAGCGGATAAAAGACCGATGTTGAGTGATCTTCGTGAATCGGGATCGATCGAGCAGGATGCTGACCTGGTCATGTTTTTATATCGCGAAGAATACTATAAACAAAGTGAAGAAAGACCAAAAGTCGAAGAGGTGGAAGTTAACCTGGCAAAGCATCGAAATGGTCCGACCGGCATCGTGAAATTGGCATTTGAACGTGATACAAACCGTTTTTACGGTCTGAAGCGAGGACAGGATCAGTGAGCAATATCATTAAAGTTGTAATATCTGCTGTTATCAGTATCATCATTGTCTTTGTGTTGGGATCATCGGATGATTCTGCCGTTTTAAGCGTGACCAACGATCTTGAAGGAGAACTCTCACAAAGGATCCTCGGTTATGATAATACGGCGCAAGAATATTATAAGGTCTATGATGGTGGCCAACTGATCGGCATCATCACCGATAAGGAAGCTTTTGATCAGCGGCTGAATGATTATTATCTCGATCAATACGCCGCAGATTTCCCCGATACATATATAACGCTGGCCGGCGATTACTACATGGCCAAAGAGATTGCCTATTATGAAATCGAGAATATCGATGATGATCTGTTTGATTATCTTCTTGAACATGATGCCTTTGGCATCATGACCAATGTCATCGATTTTTCGACAGATGATGGCGTTTATGCAACTATATATGTCAAAGACATGGCTGATTTCGAAGAGGCGCGCTCGCGTTTTTTGAATAACTTTATCTCAGAGACGGAAAGGTCGAGTCTCTCAGCGTCAAGCGCGCTTGAAGAGATGACAGAAGTCGGTGACCGGGCGATCGGTTATCGGATCGTGGAGACGATCAAGACGCATATGGGCGTTGCCAAGGTCGATGACATCATGACGAATACTGATGAAGTCTACGAATATTTCTGTTATGGTGAAAATCAGGACCGAGAATATTATATCGTTCAGGAAGGCGATACATTGCAAGGTGTCGGTTACTTCAATGGCGATATGTCACCGGAGCAGATCATGATGCTCAATCCGAACCAGATCTTTTCGGTCGATCAGATCCTGACACCCGGGATGGTGTTGAATGTAACTTATTTTACATCACCGATAACAGTTATCGTCACTAAGGAGAGTTTACGCTTGGAAGATGTATATCCGGAGCAGACGATCGTTATCGAAGACGACGATCTTTATGTCGGTTCCATGCAGACGATCCAGGAGGAGCAGACCGGCAGTTCTTATACTCTTTATGAAGAGACATGGGTCAATGGAGTACTGATGACTGGTCACGAAACTTCGCGATCGATCATAACACAACCGATCCAAGGTATTGTCGCCGTCGGTGCTCAGCAAAAACCGGATGTCGGTACGGGTAATTTCCGCTGGCCGGTTGAAAACACTCATATCACAAATGGATGGCTTGGTTATAGCGGCCATTACGCTTTGGATATTATCAACCGGTATGAACGCTATGGCACTGTCTATGCCGCGGATAATGGGATCGTTGTCGAAAAATCATATGACAGTATCAGCGGTAATTATGTCGTAATCGATCATCAGAACGGCTTCAAGACTTACTATGGTCATCTCATCGAACCGGCGGATGTCGATATCGGCGATACGGTCATGAAAGGTGATGAGATCGGCACGATGGGTTCAACGGGTCTCGCTTACGGGGTCCATGTCCATTTTGAGATCCGTCTTGATGATGTGAAGATAAATCCATGTATCTATATGAATTGTGAGGCGATATCGTAATGAGAAACAGAGCGCTTTGGACATTTGTCATCATCCTTTTGGTCTGGAACATCGTCTTATCGGTGATCTTGTATCAAAGAGATAACGTGACTGTTGAAAACGGTGTTCAGACAACAGTCATTCAAAATGAGGTCAATGGCTTTTCGACCGATCTTACCGCTATTTACGATGAGATTAGATCATCGGTAGTGACGATCGAGACTGATCAGACTGCCGGGAGCGGCATTATTTACCGTCAGGTCGATGATACTGTGTACATCGTGACCAACTATCATCTGCTTGAAGGTGCTGATAGATGCTACGCTTCTTTGGATAATTTTCAGCGGATCGAAATGACTTTGGTCGGTTTTGATCCTGTAAGGGACGTTGCGGTATTGCGTTTTGACAGCCGTTATACGGTCGATCCGATCGCTTTTGGTGATTCACGACTTCTTGAGGCTGGCGAATTCGTCGTAGCTGTCGGTAATCCTCTGGGCAGCGAATACAGAGCCTCACTGTCCTTCGGCATCGTATCCAGTCCGATGCGGACGCTGGATCTTCAAATCGATGATCGTTCTTATTTCATCGATATGATCCAAAGCGATATCGATCTCAATGCCGGCAATTCTGGCGGACCGATCGTCAACATGGCTGGCGAACTTGTCGGTCTCAATACTTTAAGTGTGAGTGTATCACAAAGTGATGGTCTGAGTTTTTCCTTGCCGGCTCACGAATTGCGTCTGATCGTCGATGCGATCATTGAAGAGGGCACGGTGTCTAAAAACGATCTCGGTGTAAAGGTCACGCCGATCAATTCTTTGACCAACTACCAGAAGGCAGCTCTCAATATCGACCTCGGTTTAAACCATGGATTATTGGTAAGTGAGGTGAAGAACGGTTTTATCGGTGAGGAATTAGGACTGAAGAGCGGTGATATTATTTTGATGATCAACGATCAGGAGGTCACAGAAATAGAGGATATGATCGATCAGGAATACATCAAATCTTCTTCGATCAGCGTCGTCATCCGTCAGGGTTCTGAGGAAGTTACTTTAGAAAGTGTGATCGAATGATCAAGGTCATTGCGGTCGGGAAGATCAAGACAAGTGAGATCAAAGCACTCTGTGACGATTACATCAAAAAGATCGGTCATTACCATCGGGTCGAGATCATCGAGGTCAAGGATGAGCCGATCACCGGCAATGATTCGGATGAACATATAAAAGACAGAGAGGGAGAAAGGATCCTGGCGAAGATCAACGATCAGGACTATGTCGTCTGTCTTGATCTTCGTGGCAAGATGACAGATTCTTTGTCTTTTGCGGATTTTATCGATAGGACATTGGCTTTTAAGAATATCGCTTTTGTGATCGGCGGGTCTTTAGGCTTAGCAAAACCTGTACTCGAAAGGGCTGATGCGCGTCTGAAACTGTCGGATATGACTTTCTTGCATCAGATGGCCAGACTTATCATCCTTGAACAGATCTATCGGGCATTTAAGATTCTGCATAATGAAACATACCATAAATAAGGAGGTCGGCATGGCAAAATACATCCTCGCGATCGATCAGGGTACTACCAGTACCAGGATGATCATTTTTGATAAAGAACAGAAGATCGTCGCCAGTTCGCAAAAAGAAGTGGCGACCTTCTATCCGCATGACGGATGGGTCGAAGCCGATGCGAATGAGATCTATCTTTCTGTGATTTATTGTCTTGGTCAGCTATTCCAAAAGACGCATATCGATCCCGGTGATATTTTAGCGATAGGTATTACCAATCAAAGAGAGACGACAGTCATGTGGAATAAAAAGACCGGATTGCCGATCTATAATGCGATCATCTGGCAATCAAGGCAAACCGACGACATCGTCGCCAGGCATAAAGCGGCAGGACATGAAAAGATCATTCAGGAAAAGACCGGTCTGATCCTGGACCCGTATTTCAGTGCTTCGAAGATCGAATGGCTTTATGAGAATGTCATCGACGATGATCGGGATCTTCTTTTCGGAACGATAGATACCTGGCTGCTCTGGAAACTGAGCGGCGGCAAGGTTCACGCGACCGATGCCAGCAATGCTTCAAGAACGTCTCTGTTTGATATCCGTGAATGTAAATGGGACAGTGAACTGTGTGATCTTTTCAATATTCCGATGCGTATATTGCCGGAAGTGAAAAATACCAGCGAACTTTTCGGCTATACCGATCCAACCGTCTTTTTTAATATTCGCTGCCCGATCATGGCTTTGGTCGGCGATCAGCAGGCAGCGCTTTTCGGCGAGTCTTGTTTTAAAAAGGGTGATATCAAGAATACTTACGGAACCGGCGGTTTTATCTTGGTCAACACCGAGGACGATCTGGTGTTCTCCCGTAAAGGTCTTCTTTCAACAGTGGCCTGGTCTATAAACGGTAAAGTCGATTACGCTCTGGAGGGGAGCATCTTCGTATCCGGTAGTCTGATCCAGTGGCTGCGTGATGGACTTCACATCATCGAAAGTGCTAAAGAAACCGAGACGATGGCGAGGAGTATTAAAGACGACGGTGGGGTTGTTATTGTGCCGGCGTTTGTCGGGCTGGGAGCACCATATTGGGATGAGATGTGCCGTGGGACGATCTTTGGACTCACCCGGGGTACATCCAAAGAGCATATCGTCAGAGCAGCCTTGGAAGCGATGGCATTTCAAGTGAAAGACCTGACCGATGTGATTAAAGAGGAGATTTCAACTGAGGTACAGATGATCAAAGTCGACGGCGGTGCAAGCGCTAATGATTTTCTTCTGCAGTTTCAAAGTGATCTTTTAAATATAAAAGTCAATCGGCCGAATATCAACGAGGCGACAGCGTTAGGAGCTGCGCGTCTGGCAGGATTGGCATGCGGCTTTTATCACATGGCTGATTTTACGGATGATGATGAAACGATCTTCACACCGAAAGACGTTGAGTCGGCTGATGCATTATATGAGCGATGGAAGAATGCTGTTATAGCGACAAGACGATTTGCCCACAGCGACGATAAAAAGCTATAATAGTCATATGGATAAGTTTAAAGATGAACTAGCTAAGATCCGATCGTGGTTGATCCTCGTTGCCTTCGGCGGTCTTGTCATTTTGATAGTCGATAATTTCTGGCCGCTTGTTGACACAGTCAAACAGCTCTTGAGTTACCTCGATGTTTTTTTCTACGGTATCATCATGGCTTTTTTAGTCAATATTCCGATGAGCTTTATCGAAGACAAGATCGATAAGTACTTGAAGAATGTTGATTTCATCAATAAGCATCATCGCGGCATATCGCTGTTTTTGGCGGTGATCATCGTCGCATTGTTTGTGACGGTCATGTTTATGATCATCATGCCGGAGACATTTGATTCGATCATCAGGATCATCACCAATCTCGGCAATATTTTTAATTCATTTATCGACAATATCGAAAATCTTCTGGCTTATCTGCATATCGACCCGGTATCATTGAATGACCTGGATCTGGAGACCTTTTTGAACAGTTTCGGACTTGATTATGCCTCGATCATCTCGATGGTAACGAATCTGATCGTCGGTACCGGTACCGGAACGATCACCCAGCTGATCAATGTCGGGGGAACGTTTTTTGATTTGATCATCGGATTTTTTATCTGTCTTTATCTTTTGGGATCAAAGGAAGCTTTTATAAGGCAGGGGAAGAAACTTCTGTTTGCTGTATTGCCTAAAGACATCGCAAAGAAAGCTCTTTACTATCTATCTCAGACTGATGATATCTTCAAACAGTTTGTCGGTGGTAAATTTATTGAGATGATCATCGTCGGTATACTCATGTACATCACGCTTTCCATCTTTGGTGTACCGTATGTGATGCTGGTAGCGACAATGTGCGCTTTAGCCGTCTTTATTCCGTATTTCGGGGCTTTGGCGATCACGATAATCAGTGTTTTGCTTCTGTTATCGGTCGATCCGGTCAAAGCGTTGGTCTTTTTTGTCATCTATCAGGTCATCCAGAATGTCGATGGCAATCTGATCTATCCTAAAATCATGGGTAATGCGACCGGTCTGCATGCGGTATGGATCCTCGTTTCGGTATTTTTCTTCGGCGGTATCTTTGGTCCGTTTGGAATGCTGATCGCCGTTCCGCTCACCGCATGTCTTTATATGTTCATTTCCGATGTTATCCACGAAAAGCTCAGGAAGAAGGATCTTGAGATCACGGATAAGACGACCTATAACGATATTTAAAAAGCTCGCTAACGCGAACTTTTTTCTTTTTTGAGCATCGCTTTGATCTCTTTGATCTGGTCTAAACGGTGTTTGACTTTGGTCTCTGACCCTTGATCAGAAGGGGTGTAATAATGGCGATCTTTCAATATGTCGGGCAGACAGGTCATGTCTGTCATATGGTATTTGTAGTCATGAGAGTATTCGTATCCTTTGCCATATCCCAGTTCGTCCATGAGTTTGGTCGGGGCATTGCGGATGTGGAGGGGAACCGGTTCATTGATCGTTCTTAGGGCATCCGCCTTAGCTTTGTTGTAGGCTGTTTCCAAGGCGTTTGACTTAGGAGCAAGAGCACAATAGGTCACTGCATGCGTCAGATGAACATTACATTCAGGCATGCCTAAAAAGCGGCAGGCATCGTAGGCGGCGATCGTTATCTCAAGGGCCCGGCTGTCAGCCATACCGATATCCTCAGAAGCGAATCGGACGATCCGCCTTGCGACATAGAGCGGATCTTCGCCGGCTTCAAGCATCCTTGCCAGCCAATAGATCGCAGCATCGACATCGCTGTTGCGCATACTCTTGTGGAGTGCACTGATGATGTTGTAATGTTCTTCACCTTTTTTATCGTACAGCAAGCTACGGCGCTGCAGAACTTTTTTGATGATTTCTTCATCAACGCAGACGACGCCATCTTTGACTCTGGCATTATAGATAACTGTCTCCAGGGTATTGAGGGCAAAGCGGGCATCACCGCCGGCAAAACTGGCGATCGCCATCTTATCATCATCACTTATCTCGATCTTGATTCCGCCGAAGCCTTTTTCATCATTGATCGCCCGATTGATGATCTTATATATGTCATCGCTGTTTAAACTTTTCAAAACGAATACTTTGACCCGTGAAAGCAAGGCGTTATTGATCTCAAAGCTGGGGTTTTCGGTCGTAGCACCGATCAGGATGATGCTGCCGTTTTCGACATAGGGCAGGAAAGCATCCTGCTGAGCTTTGTTGAAACGGTGGATCTCATCGACAAAGACGATCGTCTTTTGATCGTATCCGGCCCGCACTTCAGCTTCCTTCATGACCTCTTTGATTTCTTTTATTCCGCTTGTCACAGCACTGAATGTACAAAAATAACTTTTGGTGCGGTTGGCGATTATCTTGGCTAAGGTTGTCTTGCCGACACCCGGCGGACCCCAGAAGATCATTGATGATATCTGATCGTTATTGATCATGGTATATAAAAGATCACCCTCTTTGACCAGATCATCCTGACCTACGAACTCTTCCAAAGTCGTTGGTCGCATCCGGTCAGCCAGTGGACGATTGTCTTTGACCAATCTTGTAAAAACACTCTCTTCCATACCACAATTATACAATAAGTGCTATAATCATGGCGGTCAAAAAGGCCTGAAGTTGATGATGAATCATACATCAGATGATATCGTCGGTTTTCGATTTCGTGCCTTATGATCCTCACACATCGTATCTTTTCAACGATAGTAAGGAGGCAATGTGACAAATAAGATACATGATTTTACTTATCTGACGCTTTTTATCGCCATTGAGATCGTGATATCGGTCGTTCCGTTTTTAGGTTTCATTCCCTTAGGTTTCATCAATGCGACGACCTTACATATCCCGGTTATCTTAGCTGGCATTCTCTTATCAAAGAAGGATGGAGCGATCGTCGGTTTTGTTTTTGGGATGGCTTCTTTTCTGAAGAGTACCTTTGAACCCAATCTGACTTCCTTTCTCTTTTCTCCTTTTTACTCTCTGGGAGGGATAAGCGGTAATCTGGCCAGCTTGCTCATCGCTTTTGTACCCAGGATCCTGGTGGGATATATGAGTGGTCTGATCTTCGAAAAACTCAAAAAGTGCAGGGAGAATACCAAGGTATTGGTTACGAGCTTTATCGCTTCATTTGTCTTCAATACAAGTATGGTAATGGGGATGGCTTTTATTTTTTTTAAAGAAAGCTATGCTATGGCGATGGGTATCAGCGGTGATCTTGTTTTTAAGGCGATCATGACGGTCATTTTTACAAATGGAATCGTCGAAGCTGTCATATCGATGATCATCGTTCTGGCCGTTTATAAAGCGGCAAAAAAGATAATGAAAGGAGTTTGAAATGCAAACGATCTTAGTAGGAGTCAGCGGTGGTATAGCCGCTTATAAAACGGTCCAGCTTGTCAGTGACTTGTTGAAGAAAGGGTATGATGTCGAGGTTATCATGACTGAGAATGCCACTGAATTCATCACCCCGCTCACTTTTTCATCTTTGACTAAACACAATACTTATGTCGACACTTTCGATAAACATGTCCACTATAGTGTTGAACATATATCACTGGCGAAGAAAGCCGATCTTTTCATTATTGCTCCGGCAACAGCCAATGCGATCGCTAAGGTTGCAAATGGTATAGCCGATGATATACTGACGACAACTTTTCTGGCTTGTACTTGTCCTAAGATAATCTGTCCGGCAATGAATACGGCGATGTATGAGAATCCTGTCACCATGGATAATATCGCCAAATGTAAGAGTTATGGGATGAAGGTCGTTGAACCGATGAGTGGTCTTTTGGCATGCGGAGATGTCGGTAAGGGGAAACTTGCCGATATCGATACGATGATCGAAGCGATAGAGATATATTCTTATAAAAATAAGCCCCTGGAGGGTAAGAACGTTCTGATCAGTGCCGGAGCGACCAAAGAGGCGATCGATCCTGTCCGTTATATCACCAATCATTCAAGCGGCAAGATGGGATACAGTATCGCTAAAGCGGCTCGCAATATGGGTGCTGATGTCACGCTTGTATCAGGCAGCGATCTTAAGGAGCCTTATGGTGTCAAAGTGGTGAAGATCCAAAGTGCCAGGGATATGAAAGAAGCGATCGACGTACATAAGAAGGCTGCCGATTATATAATCATGGCAGCTGCTGTTGCGGATTATCGACCGGCTGAAATAAGTGATCATAAGATCAAGAAAGCGGGAGATATGACACTGGCCCTTGAAAGAACGGATGACATCTTAAAGGGGCTTGGCGAAGATAAGACCTATAAGCTATGTGGTTTTGCGATGGAGACTGATGATCTGATTGAAAATGCCCAAAGGAAATTCAGTGAGAAGAATCTTGATATGATCGTCGCAAATGATCTCAATACTTACGGAGCCGGGTTTCAGACCGACACAAACGTCGTGACGATCATCACCAAGGATAACATTGAGAAATTGAGCATTATGTCAAAGGATGACCTTGCTTATGAGATCTTGGATCGTTTGATGGAGGTAAAATGATGATGTTGCTGGTGGTGGATATCGGGAATACGAATATTACCTTTGGTTTATATGATGATGAAAAGCTCATCAGTTCTTATCGTTTGACGACCTGGTTCAAGCGTACATCTGACGAGTACGGATTTATGATCACGCATTTTTTGCAAGCGGCAGGGGTCAATGAAGATGATATCAATGATGTCATAATCGCCTCAGTCGTCCCGAAGATCATGCATTCATTTACTAACAGCATCAGACGCTATCTAAAAAAAGATCCGCTGATCGTCGGCCCGGGAATAAAGACAGGGATCAAGATCAAGTATGATAATCCGAAAGAAGTCGGGGCTGATCGTATCGTCGATGCCGTCGGTGCTCATTATAAATATGGCGGTGATATCCTGGTCATCGACTTCGGAACAGCTACGACTTTTGAATACATCGACAAGGATGCGGTATATCACGGTGGGTGTATTATGCCCGGTGTAGAGATATCTGCTCATTCTTTGAGTGATAAGACCGCCAAATTGCCGGAAATCGAGATCAGACCGACCGATAAGATCCTTGCCAGCAACACGATCCTGGCTATGCAGACCGGAATCTTCTGGGGTTATATCGGCAGTGTCGAATACATCATCAGAAAATTCAAAGATGAGGTCGGCGAATTGAAAGTTGTCGCTACCGGTGGTCTTGGCCGACAGATAAGCGAACACACCGATCTTATCGATATCTATGATCCCAATCTGACCTTTACCGGTCTTATGATGATCTATAAACGCAACAGAATGTAATATAGAGGTTAACTTTACACTTATTTAACGAATTTTACGCACATCTAACTTTTAATGAGTATAATAATTCAAGTCACAGAATGTGTTCATTTTGTGAAAGAAAGGATATTAACGAATGGGAATGTTAGAGATCAGAGACGCGCTAACGATGATCAACTTCGTCTTTGTAGCATTTATGACCATCTTCTTCGCTTACCAATCGTTGTTTATACTAATTGGTTTTATCGCCAAGCGGACGAAAAAAGAAGATAAAGAAACGGAAGTTGAATTCAGACGTTATGCTGCGATCATCAGTGCACGTAACGAAGAAGGGGTTATTGCCCAGCTCATTGCCTCTTTGAAGGCGCAGGATTATCCAAGTGATCTTTTTGATGTTTATGTCGTTGCTGATAACTGCACCGATAGCACAGCGAAAGTCGCTAAAGAAGCCGGTGCTTATGTCATCATCAGAAACGATCAGGTAAAAAAAGGCAAGGGCTATGCCTTGGATCATGCTTTCAGGACGATCAGAAAATATGTAGGTTCAACCTATTATGAAGGATATTTCATCTTTGATGCTGACAATATCGTTGACAAGGATTTTGTCAAAGAGATGAACAGAACACATATTATCAAAGGTTATGAAGCGATGACTTCATATCGTAATTCTAAAAACTACGATGCCAACTGGATCAGTGCTGCCAATTCACTTTACTTTATGAAAGAAGCGCGCTTTTTGAACTATCCACGTAGTTTGATGAATACCAACTGCGCGATATCAGGAACAGGCTTTTTCGTTTCGCAAAAGGTCATCAGCAGAAACAACGGCTGGCCGTATCACCTTTTGACTGAAGATATCGAGTTTTCAGTCAAATGTGCGATAGATGATATCAAGATCGGCTATTGCGATAAAGCCATCGTATATGATGAACAACCGACGACGATGAAACAGTCGTGGGATCAAAGGATGCGTTGGTCAAAAGGTTTCTACCAGATCAATGCACGGTACACATCGTCATTGATCAAAGGCATTTTCGGCAGACACAGTTTCGCCTGCTACGATCTTTTAGCCTCAACGGCACCGATGACGATCTTTCAGCTGATCATGATCATCATCAATCTCTTTGTCTATATTTACTGCAGCACCAAGTATGATACTTATTTTGTCACTCAGACGATGCTGCTTTGTGAGACCTTCGTCATCAGTTATTTCGTCAATATGTTCTTGTTGAATCTGTTTGTAGGAACAGTTACTTTGATCAGCGAATGGAACAATATCCACACATCTGCTTTCAACAAGATCAAATATCTGCCCGGCTTCGTCATCTTTGTTCTGAGTTATGTTCCGATCGGAGTTGTAGCTCTGTTCAAAAAGGTCGAATGGAAACAGATCAAGCACTTTGCGGCCGATGATACATTGGCTTTTCAAGGGCGAAAAGGGTAGTTTAATCCTTATGTTCATAAAAAATGGATGAATTGATTCATCCATTTTTTTAAGGGCAATGTTGGCTTGAAATGATATCAATACAGCATTTTACTTAGGAATATCTTTAACCGATCGGTCTTAGGTGCTTTGAAAAAATGCTCTGGATCAGCTTCTTCGACGATCCTTCCTTCGTCCATAAAAACGATGCGATCGGCAATGTTTTTGGCAAAATTCATCTCATGAGTGACGACGCACATCGTCATTCCGCTTTGCGCCAAGTCTTTCATGACGTCGAGGACTTCTTTGACCATTTCAGGATCGAGTGCACTGGTCGGCTCATCCATTAGGAGAATCTTTGGTTTCAGCATCAGACTTCGGGCGATGGCGACTCTTTGCTTCTGACCGCCGGAAAGCTTGTTTGGATAGTCGTCGGCCTTATTCAATACACCGACTCTCTGTAAAAGTTCATTCGCCAGTCTGACCCCTGCATCTTTTGATCCTTTCTCGTTTTCAAGAAAGGGCATTAAAAGATTGTCAAGAACTGTCAAATGCGGAAAAAGATTGAAATGTTGAAAGACAAACCCAGTCATACTGTGAATGATCTTTGCGTCGTTTTTTGAAGATGGGTCAATGATGACATCGTCGTAGAAGATCTTGCCGCTATCGATCGTCTCAAGCCCGTTCAGAGCGCGGCACAGTGTACTTTTGCCACTGCCGCTTGGCCCGACGATACAGACTACTTCATTATCATTCAATGTGAAGCTGACATGGTCAAGTGCCTTGAGCTGCCCGAAATTTTTACATATATCATCAGCCTTGATCATATATTGCCATTCTCCTTTCCAGATTTTTAGCCAGATAAGAAATAAATATCGTCATCAAGAGATAGAATGCGCTGGCGATGATGAGGGGCACAAGGTAGTTGTAATTGTTGGCGCCGATGATCTTGGCCCGGTTGAGCAATTCCATGACCCCGATCGTCCCCAGCAGCGAAGAGTCCTTTAT
>CASEHR010000052.1 GCA_949287785.1 uncultured Bacillota bacterium
CTGGCGATGAGGATATAGATCATCATCAGGCTGCCGCTGCTGCGGTCATATATCCGCAAGATCGAAAAAGCAGCTATTCCCAGGATGATGCTCATCATGAATACCGAGGCTATATCGTCCAAAGTGATATCTGCAAACAAGATCGCAATAAAAAACAGATAAATAATATCGACGATCGTTAATCCGATCTGGATTTGCGGAAAGATATTGATAGCGAAAATATAAAGGACCATCGAGATATACAGTAGGATATTAAAACGCTTTTCGCGGATACTGCAAAACTCATAACAGCCGATCAAAACGATCGCTGCCACCAGAATATCCGTAAAGACCCCGCCCATAAGCAGCGCCGGGACACAGATGGCCGCCAAAACAACCGCACTAATTACTCGAGTTTTCATCTAAGCCTCCAAAACGGCGATGACGCCCTTTATATTCTTCAATACACTTATCGAATTCTTCCTTTGTAAAATCAGGCCATAATGTATCAGTAAACACTAATTCACTATAGGCGATCTGCCAGAGAAGAAAATTCGAAATCCTTTTCTCACCACTGGTTCTGATCAAAAGATCGACATCAGGCATATTTTTTGTATAAAGAAGTCCGTTAAACAGATCTTCGTCGATGTCATTTTCAGCGCCGTTTTTTACCATCTCCGCATAACATTTACACGCATGCATGATCTCATCTCTTGCACCGTAATTGACCGCAAAAGCCAGCACCATACCTTTATTTTCCTTGGTCTTATCGATCGCATCGATAAAGATCTCCCGCGCAACCTTCGGTATCCGCTCCGTTTCACCAAGCATTACAACTTTGATATCGTTTTCCATCAGTTCTTTCAGATACGATGAAAAAAAGATCTTCGGTAAAGACATGATATAATCGACTTCATCCTGCGGTCTTTTCCAATTCTCCGTGGAAAATGCATAAAGCGTCAAATATTTGACGCCTTTAGCACTTGCATGGATCGCGATATCACGGACGCGCTGAACACCGACATAGTGCCCTTCATAGCGCAATTTACCCCTGGCATTCGCCCAACGGCCATTGCCGTCCATGATGATCGCAACATGCTTCAAAGCAACATCAGTCATATTAGATCGTCATGATCTCTTTTTCTTTTTTTGCAGCAATCGCGTCGATGTCTTTGATATATTTGTCGGTATCTTTTTGAACCTGATCAAGCAGATCCTTCTGCGTATCCTCAGGGATAGTCTTATCTTTTTTTAGCTGGTCATTCATTTCTCTTCGAACATTGCGGATCTGAACTTTAGCTTCTTCAGCGAATTTAGATACTTCTTTACAATACTGCTTACGTGTCTCTTCGGTCAGCTGTGGGACTGTGATACGAACGACGGTACCATCATTACTTGGCGGCAAGCCGAGATCCGATTTATTGATCGCCTTTTCGATATCCTTTAAGCTCGAAGCATCGTATGGCTTGATAACCAATGTCTTACCCTCGGCTACCTGGATCGAAGCCATCTGGTTGATCGGTGTCATGGCACCGTAATACTCGACTTCAATGTGGTCGAGCAGCATTGGATTGGCTCTTCCTGTCCTGACGCTTGTCAAACGACTTTCGAATTGGTCGATGACCTTGCTCATCTTATCTGAGCATGTACTGATAATATCTTCAAACATATCGATTGTTCTCCTTCTATTTAATTATAGTACCAATCGAGCTATCATTTATAGCTTTTTTGATATTTCCTTTTTCATTCATATTAAAGACCAGACAAACTTTATCATATTCCTTGGCCATCGCCGCTGCCGTCAGATCGATGACTTTCAGACCTTTTTCCAGCAGCTCATCGTAGCTGATCTCATCATAGCGTCTGGCATCCTTATTGATGCCCGGATCGCTGTCATAGACACCATCTGTTCCGTTTTTAGCCATCAGGATGATCTCACACTTATTCTCGATAGCTCTCAGAACAGCTGTTGAATCAGTAGAAAAATACGGTTGCGATACACCGCCGCCGAAGATCGTGACGATACCTTCATCAAGATATTTACGGGATATCGCCGGATCGTATTTCTCGCACCCTTCAACATCAATCGCGCTTAATGCTTTCGCCCTGACATGATGATCCAGCAAGACGTTCTCCAGAGCGATCGCATTCATGACCGTCGACATCATGCCCATTCTGTCTGCCGCTATCCGATCAAATCCAAGCTCTTCAAAGATCCGACCACGGATCAGGTTGCCACCGCCCACGACTATAGCTACACTGGTGCCCTTTGCCACGATATCCTTGATTTCTTCAGCCAGACTTTCCAGATACTCCGGATCATATATACCCTTACCGTTGCCAAGGGCTTCGCCACTGAGCTTTAATAAGACTCGTTTATACATATTGACCTCCTAAAAATAAAGGGGAAAAGAACTTCCCCCTTTGATTATTCGATTATATTAGCTGATCTGCTTGGCAACTTCTTCAGCGAAGTTTTCTTCTCTTTTTTCAAGACCTTCACCAACCAGGTATCTGACGAATGTCTCGACTTCCGTACCGTGCTCTTTGAGATACTGACCGCACTTCTTATCTGGTTCTAAGAAATAGACCTGATCGACTAAGCACATATCCTGCAGATTCTTTGACACTTTACCTTCGATGATGCCAGCTAATACCTTTTCCGGTTTATTGGCTAAAGCAGCGTCATTCTTGACAATCTCTGTCTGGATCTGTCTTTCATGTGCCACTACATCCTCAGGCATATCATTGCGCGATACGTAAGTAGGTGCCATCGATGCGATCTGCATTGCCATGTGTTTAGCTACTTCTTCATCACTTGAGTTCTTCAATACCAGGCAAACACTGATACTGCCGCCATTGTGCATATAAGTACCGAATGTATCGCCGTCACCCTTTTCAAGTATCGCAAAACGACGTAATGTGATCTTTTCACCGATCGTTGAGATGGCTTCGATGAACAGATCGTTCAAAGCCTTGCCATCAACTGTAAGAGCCAACGCTTCCTCATTGGTCTTGACATTGCTGTTTAAGATCGTATTGGCTGTCGTATCCAACAACTTCAGGAAATGATCGTTTTTGGATACGAAGTCGGTTTCGGTATTGATCTCGACGATACAAGCCTTATTGCCGTTTTTGACGACTTTTGAAAGACCTTCAGCAGCGATACGTGATTCTTTCTTAGCTGCTTTTGCAATCCCCTTTTCCCTTAGCCAGTCGATAGCTTTATCGATGTCGCCATCGCATTCAGTCAAAGCTTTTTTGCAATCCATCATACCGGCGCCGGTGCGTTCTCTTAGATCTTTTACTTGTTGAGCAGTGATTGCCATTATTCCTCTCCTTTTTCTTCTGTCTTTGGTGCAGTTTCTTCAGCCGTTTCTGCTTTTGTCTCTTCCTTTGTTTCTTCTTTTACTTCTTCTTTTTTATTGATGAAACGCTTTTCCGAGTTGAAGCGGCGTTGACCGTTCATTCTTTGCCGTTTTTCTTCATTTCTCTGACGACGACGTTTTTCCTGTTCTTCGGCGTGTTTTTCAACATTGATGATCACATCTTCCATCGTAATATCCTGAACATCATCGCCCTCTTGGTAAGCATCTTGTAAAATGCCGCCCTTTGTCTCGATGATCGCATCAGCTAAAAGCGACATCATGAGTTTGATCGACTTGATCGCATCATCATTAGCCGGAATAGCATAATCCAATTTATTCGGATCACAGTTAGTATCACATAGACCGAATACCGGAATACCGAGCTTGCGTGCTTCCAATACTGCGTTGTATTCTTCTGTCGGATCAACGACGACCAAAGCATCTGGAAGCTTCTTCATCTCCTTGATACCACCTAGGAAATTATCCAGTCTGGCTGCTTCCTTACGGATCTGAGCGATCTCTTTTTTAGGATAGACATTGATCGTGCCTGAGTTCTCTAATTCTTCGATCTCCAGCAAGCGCTTGATCCTCTTTTGGATCGTGCGGAAGTTTGTCAATGTACCGCCTAACCATCTCTGGTTGACATAGAAGCTGCCGCTTCTTAAAGCTTCATCTAAAATGATCTGCTGAGCTTGTTTTTTGGTACCGACAAAAAGTACTTTACCACCCTTTTCAGCGATCTCCTTCATCTTGTCATAAGCTACTTGAACTTTATCCAGAGTCTTTTCCAGATTAATGATGTAGATACCGTTTTTCGCTGTGTAGATAAATGGTTTACATTTTGGATCCCATCTTCTGGTCTGATGGCCGAAATGAACACCGTTTTCCAGAAGCTTGCGCATTGTTACTAATTGTGTCAATTTAAATTCCTCTCTTTCCGTTACTCCGCCACTATTTCGAACACCGATGACCTGTAAGGCACGGAATCGGTGCATCCATAGTGTGTGTATTCGCGCTAAAGCGCTTATATATTATAGCAAAACCATCGTCTATTTCAAATAGTTAATACCTATTTTAATGACGATGGTCACGATTTTTCTGATATTATTACCGGATATCGATCTTTGGTGCCTTATCGATATCTTCGCCGACATATTTGCCGTCTTTTTTTCTCTGACGGACGCATTCCGAAAGGAGATATTCGATCTGTCCGTTGATCGAACGAAAATCATCTTCCGCCCAGGCAGCGATCTGGTCGTATAATCTGGCGGATAATCGCAAAGGTACTTGCTTTTTCTCAGCCATCAATATAGTGATCCGGAATTGACGATCGGTTGTGCATCTTTGTTGCCGCACAAGACGACAAGCAAGTTCGAAACCATGGCTGCTTTGCGTTCATCATCAAGATCGACGATCTTTTCTTCGTTCAGCTTTGCCAGAGCCATTTGAACCATTCCGACCGCTCCATCAACGATCATCTTGCGGGCGTCGATGATCGCAGAAGCCTGCTGCCTTTGCAACATTGCGGCAGCGATCTCAGGTGCATAGGCCAGGTAGGTGATCCTTGCATCGATGATCTCTATGCCAGCTTCAGCTACACTGTTCTGGATCTTGTCTTTGATCCTTTGGGCAACGACCGTGCTTGAACCTCTCAGACTACCGTCATCGGCTTTTCCATCACCTGTCGTATCGACATTTTCAGCGACATCATAAGGATAGATCCTGACGATATCCCGTAAAGCGGTATCGCACATCAAAGACAAAAACTCTTTGTAGTTGTCGACATTGAAGACCGCTTTGGCTGTATCAACGATCCGCCATGTGACCGCAATTCCGATCTCTACCGGATTGCCTAAGACATCATTGATCTTTTGTCTTGCGTTATTCAGTGTCATCACCTTTAGCGATATGCGATTACCGGTCGATTCGAAATTGATATTCTGCTTGCCTAAAGGAGTTGCGATGATCCCCTCATTTTTAACATCGCCGCTTTGCGATAAAGATGTATTCTTCGCCGGGTTCAGGGCTGTGCAGAAAGGATTGACGTAAAAGAAACCCGGTCCCTTCAATGTGCCTACATAGTTACCAAAAAGTGTCAGGACTAAAGCTTCTTGCGGTCTTAGAACCTTCAGACCGGCAAACATGATCATCGAAACGACAAACATGATCATCGAAATGATACCCAGAAAAACACTGTCACAGGCGATGCCGTATATTAAAACCACGATCGATAACAGACTCAGGACGATCAATCCGATAAGCATCATCATCCCGTACTTTTTTCCTTCTAAGATCTTTTCTTGCATAATATCCTCCATATGATATCTTTATGATATCATATTAATATCATATGTCAATAAAAAAAGATCCTTAGCGGATCAGTCTTTCGGCAATAGCTGGTATGAGTTGCTGCTTACGGGACATAATCTGATGATCATAACCGGAGCACTCGTCAAAAGTAGTCTCAATGATGTCAGCCATGATATAAGCCAGTTTACCAAAATACAAAAACATCGTTCCCTGTGCCATGACATGAGTGAACATCATGACCACAAGATCCAGTCCGCGGTCCTCGGCGGTATCTTCTATCACTTTTTTAAACTCATTCAGACGTGATTGAATATCTTCATAATCCTGATAATTCGTCTGCCCAACAGCGATATGATAGTCCTTGAAATGATATTGTTTGAGGTCGCTGCACAAAAGTTCCCTGACACTGCCGTCTTTGAGATTGACTGAGGATGCCAAAAGCTTTTGCGCGTAATCATCAAGATCGACACCGGCGATGACACTCAGTTCCTCAGCAGATGCGATATCTTTTGGTGTCGTCGTCTCGGAATGGAAATACAATGTATCGGATATGATCGCACTCAACATCATCCCGGCCGCTTTGCGATCAGGCTTCATGCCGTTTTCTTGATATAAACTATAAATGATCGTCGACGTACAGCCACAGCATTCATTACGATAATAGATCGGCCGATCGGTCTCGATATTGCCGATATGGTGATGATCGATGATCTCTTTGATCTCAGCTTTATCAATATTGTCGATACTTTGGATCTTTGAACTGTGATCGACAAGAATGAACTTCTTCTTCGGATAACGGAACAAATGAAAACGTGATAAAGAGGCAACTACTCTACCGCGATCGTCAACGATCGGATAAGCACGAAAACGTGTATTAGCTACTTTGGCTGCTACATCATCGGCGTACTCATCGATACGATAAGTAACAGGATCTTCGGTCATGATCAGCTTCAATGGTATCGTTTCATAAATGATGCGGATCATCTCAAGCGGCGACAACACCGAAACGATGATGGCAACATCCTCCTTTTTTGCTGATTCGATGATCTTGGGATCTGGGATCTTGCCAAAGCCGATAATGATGACTGTCGCCTTGGCATCGATCGTTTTTCTTTGCACTTCGACATTATCGGTGACGATCGCAATCGTATCCCTTATCATTTCCTTTTGATCATCGATCGAAGTCATCGTCACCATATTGATAAGCCCATTTAAACCGCGAGTCGTTTCGGTCAAGATGACACCCTTAAGATCGCTGGCGAGGTTTTTGACCGTTGTAAAACGCATATATTCCTGCCGTTTTTCATGGTCTTCCAATCTCAGTCCGGCAAGATCGCCCATTGAGACAATCCCTTGAAAAAGATCATCGTCGTCAACGACAAACAAAGTCTTAGTATTGGTATTCAATATTTTTTGATAAGCTTCATTACAAGTAGCATCATCCCTGATAAAGACCGGTTCATCAAGCTTGATATCGTTTAGCGTCGTTCTTGCATCAGTCAGAATCAGCGGTGCTTCGACGTCGAAAAAACGCGTCGCATATTTTGTTTCTTCATTCAGAGTCCCCAGACGACATGCGACGGCATCATACCCCAAGCGCTTTTTTAATTCAGCGTAAGCATAACTGCTGGCTATCGAATCGGTATCCGGATTCTTATGACCGATGACATATAAGCGTTCTTTCATATATCAATTATACACGAATCACTTACGATGCGGATGAGCTTTTTTGATCGTCTCTTTCAGACGTTCCGTTGTCAGATGTGTATAGATCTGTGTGGTCGAAAGATTCTCATGACCTAAAAGCTCCTGGACTATTCGAAGGTCAGCACCGTTATCGAGCAGATGGGTCGCAAATGAATGCCTCAGGCTGTGTGGATGTACATTGCTTTTTAAGCCTGCTTGACGGCTTCTTCTTTTCAGGATATCCTCAACCGATCGCGATGATAAGCGACCACCCCTCTGATTTATAAAAAAAGCACTGTTATCCTTTTGAAAAAGCGTACGATACCCTTCGATGTAGTTTACAAACAATTCCTTTAAAGCAGGATAGAACGGAACGATCCGCTCTTTGTCCCCTTTACCGGTCACTCTTATTATCATCGTCTCAAAATCAATATCAGAAATATCGATGCCTGTACATTCAGAGACCCGAAGACCGCATGCATATATCGTTTCCAAGATCGTCCGGTCCCTGAGATCGATCGGATCATTCAGATCAAAGACCGCAAAGAGCCTTTCTATCTCATCAAATGACAGGACATCCGGCAGAGACCTTTTGACCTTGGCTCCTTTATACAAACAGAAAGGGTCGGTCTCACTGATGCCGGCGATATTCAAATAACGGTAAAAAGAGCGTAAAGCCGACATCGCCCGTTGAAAACTTCGATCCGATATAACTCCTTTGGTCACCTTGCCGCTCCTCAATACTTCAATGTAATCAAAGACTATATCCTTATCAACTTTGCCAAGATCGTTGATTCCCTTTTCTTTTAAAAAACCCAGAAAACGTCCGATATCACGCCGATATGCTTCGCCAGTATGGACGCTGCCGCTTTTAGTCTGGCTGAGATAGCTGATATAACTTTCCAGGATCTCATCCATCGATGGCATCTTTATACCTTTCGATGTTGTCTAAAGCTGTCTTAACAAAGACTTCTCGTTTGTTTTTCTTTGTATAAGGAACATCTGTTCTGAAAATGCCGAAATTGGCATTCATCGGTACCAGACGATCGATTGCCGGATCGGAGATATAGTTAGCCATCGCCCCGATCATCGTATCTGACCCAAGATCGATTATATCTGTGCCGCTTAAGTACTGACTCATCGCCAAAGCGCCATAAAGACCGCTGGCGGCACTTTCGACATAACCTTCAACACCGGCGATCTGACCGACGATAAAGACATTCCGATACTTGATAAATTGGTAGTGTTTATTGATGATACGAGGGGCATTGATGTAGGTATTGCGGTGCATCACCCCATATCTGACGATCCTGGCATTTCTCAAAGCCGGAATCTTTTGCAAGACCTCCTTTTGTGCCCCGTAGGTAAGATGAGTCTGAAAGCCGACGATGTTGTAAAGAGACTTGACCGCATTGTCCTGCCGCAACTGTACAACAGCATAAGGTCTTTTCCCCTCATACTCCAAACCGACCGGTTTCATTGGTCCGAACAACAGGGTCTCCCGGCCTCTTTTGGCCATTACCTCAAACGGCATACATCCTTCAAAGTAGATCTCTTTATCCATCTCTTTGACATCGATGCACGGTGCATTGATCAGGGTATTATAAAAATCATCAAACTCCTCTTTAGTCAAAGGACAATTGATATAATCGGCATCTCCTTTATCATAACGCGATTTATAATAAGCGCTTTTAAAATCGATCGAGTCCTTTTCAATGATCGGTGATATTGCATCATAAAAATACAGATAATCCCGATCGACCAGTTCGGCGATCGCTTTGGAAAGCGGTCCATCACAAAGCGGTCCGCTGGCGATGATCGTCGGTTTGTCGATATCGATCGTATCAACTTTCGCATCGATAACTTCAATGTTGGGATGCTCTTTGATCTTTCTTGTGATATATTCACTGAAACCGATACGGTCACAAGCCAGCGAAGAACCGGCTTCGACCCTGGTCGCATCGGCCGTCTCCATGATCAGAGATCCCAAACGGCGCATCTCTTCCTTTAAAAGACCGACAGCATTGTGAATATCATTCGATCTCAACGAATTGGAACAGATAAGCTCAGCAAAAAGATCGGTCTTAAATGCCGGATGTCTTTCGATCTTCTTCTTTTCATAGAGTTTGACTTTGATACCACGGTTAGCTAGCTGATAAGCAGCTTCCGAGCCGGCTAGCCCTGCTCCGATAACAATGACTTCTTTGATCATTTACTCTTTTTCCTTCGATAGAACTTTGGTTTTTCACCATCGATATTCTCGATATGCTTGCACTTGGGGAAATTACTGCAGCCAAGAAAATATGTACCGTATCGCGATTTGCGCTTCAACAGTTCACCACCGCATTCCGGACAGATCTTGCCGGTATGTTCAGGCTCTTCTTTTTCCTTGGTTTCAATGCTTTCGTGATATTTGCATTTAGGATAATTGATGCAGCTGATAAACTTGCCGTATCTCGATGTCCTATAGACCAGTTCACCACCGCATTCCGGGCAGGACTTTCCAACATACTCAGGAGCTTTTTTATCCATATGTTGATAGGCATTATCGACAAGCGGGGCAAATTCATCATAGAAACGTTTCAGGGCATCGTTGCCTTTTTCTTTCCCGGAGGCGATTTCATCGAGTTCCTTTTCCATTTCGGCAGTATATTTGATATTGATGATCGATTGGAAATATTCCCGCAGTTTCTCATCGGTAAGTTCACCTTGTTCTGTCGGGAAAAAATACTTTGTCTTACCGGTTTCACCGTTTTTCTTAAGCTCTACATATCCCCTGGCGATGATCGTATCGATGATCGTCGCATAGGTCGATGGCCTGCCGACACCTTCTTCTTCCAGGGCCTTGATGAGTCTGGCTTCGGTATAGCGAAGCGGCGGTTCGGTGAAATGCTGTTCAATGTGCTTGCTGATGCTGTTCAGTGATGTTCCTTCTTCAAGACTCGGCAGGATCGTGTCTTTAGAACTGTCATAATCACCATAGACCTTTAAAAAGCCATCAAATACCAAAACAGAACCGTTGCTTTGCAAAGTAAGATCATCTTTAACAAAAGTATAGGTAGTCGCTTCGTTTTTGGCATCGGCCATAAGGGATGCCAGAGCACGGTAATAGATAAAGCGATAGAGCTTGTATTGATCGTTGGTCAGATGATCCTTGATCTTTTCCGGTTCATTATTTAAATCGGTCGGTCTGATCGCTTCATGAGCATCTTGCGCCCCTTCATCGTTTTTGACACGGTAATGGCCGGCATAATTCTTACCATAGTTATCTTTGATAAATGCTAAAGAAGCACTGACGAATTCTTTTGACAGTCTTGTCGAATCGGTACGCATATAGGTGATTAAGCCTTGAGGACCGTTGCCGATATCGATACCCTCATAAAGCATCTGCGCCAGCATCATCGTCTTCTTAGCACCAAAGCCGAGTTTAGTCGAAGCTTCCTGCTGGAGAGTGGATGTAATAAAGGGCAGACGAGGCTGTCTTTTTTTGATCTGCTTGCTGACTTCTTTAAGTAAATAAGGATCATGGAGTTTCTGATCGACAATATCAGCCTCTTCCTTATTATGGATATTGGCCTTCTTGCCGCTTATCTTCGTCAGATCAGCGGTAAACTCCTTGCCATCCTCTTTGAAATCAACGCTTACCTTCCAATACTCCTCGGGTTTGAAATCACGGATCTCTTTTTCCCGATCACAGATCATCCGCAAAGCGATCGATTGAACACGACCGGCACTTTTCGATCTGATTTTCGATTGTAACAGTTTGGACAGCTTAAAGCCAATGATCCGGTCAAGAATCCGTCTGGTCTCTTGCGAATGGACAAGATCCATATCGATCGCCCGCGGCTCCTTCAGAGCATTCAAAATAGCGTTTTTGGTAATTTCATTAAAGACGATCCGATCTTGTGCCGCAGGATCAAGCTCCAGCACCTGAGCCAGATGCCAGGAGATCGCTTCACCTTCCCGGTCGGGGTCGGTCGCCAGAAAGACGTGATCAGCTTTTTTGGCCGCTGTTTTCAGTTCTTTGACGACATCTGCCTTATCTTTGGATATAACGTAATTCGGTTCAAAGTTATTTTCGATATCGACGCCAAGACCATCCTTACCCTTTATCGCCAGGTCTCTGATATGACCTTTTGAAGAAAGGACCTTATAGTCTTTACCGAGATATTTTTCTATCGTCTTTGATTTGGACGGCGACTCTACTATCACTAAATTTTTCATGGTCTCTCCTTAAACTTTTACTATGATAATCATCTGGTTTGTAAAATGCAAATAAGTCAATATATTTCAATATCCTCACTCAAGATCATATTGGCTCCCTCTTTTATGAGCTGATTGGTTCCGACACCATCAGGATCATATATACCATATGGCAAAGCATATACCTCTTTGGCCAGATCGATGGCTTGCGTCACCGTTATGAAGGTCCCGCTTTTTAAACCAGCCTGCATGACAAACAGTTTACTGCTCAAAGCAGCTATAAGACGATTGCGGAACGGAAAGTGGGCGGCAAGCGGCGCAACGCATCCCGGATATTCCGAAAGGATCAGATGACTCTTTTTCATCTTATCATATAATGCTTCATTTGCAGCAGGATATACACGATCAATGCCGCAGCCGATGATTCCGATCGTCTTATGGGATAGAGCGCTTGTATGGGCAATGGCATCAATACCGGCAGCCAATCCTGATACGATCGTATATTTATGTTTGAGCCTGCTGCATAGATCAACAGTCGCATTGAGCGCATAACTGCCAGGTCTTCTTGAACCGATGACACCGACGATATCGCTTTTCAAAAGGCTCGGATCGCCACGATAAAAAAGAACTAACGGCGGCAATTTCAATCGCCAAAAAGCTTGCGGATAATCATCGTCCAGGATCGTCAAAGCATCGACATCATCCACTCCTTCAATATCCTCATCACGTTTGATCGCTTCGTAGACCATCCGATATTCGCCCTTATATCTGATCGCTAAAGCGATGAGCTTGTTTCTGTCCATTCACTATGTATAAGAGCCTATTTGATCATTTTCCTTGGTCTTGACGATAAATATTGCTCGGTGAAAAAGAAAACCGGTAGAAGTCCTTACTGCCGTATTTGATCAAGGCTTCTTTGTGTTCTTTGGTAAAGTAACCCTGATGTTTTTTATAACCGTATTGCGGATACATCAGATCGTAACCTTTCATGATGTGATCTCTTGTGACTTTGGCTAGAATACTGGCAGCAGCGATATTGATACTCTTGGTATCACCTTTGATCAAAGCTATGACTTCTTTATCGATATCCAAAGCCATCGCATCGGTGAGAACGATTGCGACATCTTTGCATAAAGCGAGTTTTTCCATCGCTTTTTTCGTGGCATTGTAGATATTTAATTCATCGATCGTTTTGCTTGAAACGACCTCGATCTTATAGTAAACGGCATCATCGATGATCGTCGCGTAGAGTTCTTCCCTTTTTTTAGGACGTACTTTCTTTGAGTCGTAGATATCATCATTTTGGTAGCCGACCGGCAACACACAACACGCAACGACTAAAGGACCGCAGATCGGCCCTCTGCCGGCTTCGTCAATACCCATGATGTATTCACCTTTCGGCCAGTATATCTTCTCGTAAATATCTTCCGTCTTATTCATCCGGTCTTTCCAAACTGATCGCTTTTATCCGCTCATTGCGGATATCACCAAGGATGAAATCCTGTGTCCGTAATACATCGGGATTGTCACCGCTGCTGTAGAAGTTCATCGCTTTAGCGATATCGACCAGCATGCAATGACTATCCACATCGGTCTTTACGATATGATAACGCTCTTTTAAGACGTCCGGATAGTGCTCTTTTAAAATGTCCAGCGCATGACAGACAACAGCATCTTTATCGACGACATCGTCCTTGACCGATCCGATAAGTACGAGTTTCTTCGCAGCGTTTTGATCTTCAAATTTCGGCCACAAGACCCCAGGAGTATCCAGCAGCTCCAGTTCTTCATCGAGTCTGATCCAGGTCAATGAACGTGTAACTCCCGGTCGGTTCTCTACCTTAGCCACTTTTTTTCTGACGATCGCGTTGATAAAGGTCGATTTACCGACGTTCGGAATTCCGCATACCATCGCCCGCAGAACTTTTTTCCTGATCCCCCGGGCTTTCGCCCTGGCTAGTTTGTCTTTACAGATATCTT
>CASEHR010000053.1 GCA_949287785.1 uncultured Bacillota bacterium
GTCGATATTCTTGGGGATGAAGGTAAAAAAGAACAGTAAGAAAAAAACGACGACAAAAAACGACAGCGTTACGAACTGTTCCATCAAAGTCAGGTTTTTGATCCAGATCCTGATCCGTTTCATCACCCTAAACGATAACCGAAGCCGTAGATAGTCTGAATATTGATATTGGGCATCTTCTTGCGCAGACGCCGCAGCGTATCATCGACGACCCGGTCCGAACCGTAGAAATTCTCATCCCAGACCTTGACCAAGATCTGTTCCCTTAAAAAGGCTGTGCCCTTGTTGCGCACAAACAGCATCAGCAGGTCGAATTCCTTGGTCGTAAGATCGATCGGAACATTGTTTTCATAGACGATACGCTGATTCTCGTCGATCTCATAACCGTCAACTTCGATGCGCTCACCTTCCTTGTACACTCTTTTCATGATATTGTTGACCCGCAAAACGAGTTCTTTGGGTGAAAAAGGTTTGGTGATATAGTCATCACTGCCCTTTTCAAGACCGATGACCCGATCAAACTCCTTGTCCCTGGCACTCATGAAGATGACAGGTACATCCTTATTGCGGTTTTTGATCTCTTCGATCAGATCAAAACCGCTTTTATCATCCAGCATGATATCGAGCACCCAAAGGTCACAAGGATCGTCCAGGCGGGCATAAGCTTCGTCAAAAGTCAGGTATGAATTGACATAATACCCTTCCTTCTGCAGATATCTTTTTACTAATTCATTGAGATCCTTCTCATCTTCAACGACATTGATTATCTTCTTCATTCTATATATCCTTTATCTTCAAGACATTTCAATATATCATCAACGTATCTTTGACAATTCTTTTCACTGTCGGCTTCGACCATCACCCGGATCAGCGGTTCCGTACCGCTTGGTCTTACCAAGATACGTCCTTCATCGCCCAGCTCATTCTCTAACCGTTCGATATGTGCCAGAACATCATGATCGCTCATGATCGCTTCTTTATAAGCTGTCTTTTTATTGACCAGAAGCTGCGGGTAGATCTTTACTTCATCAGCTGCTTCCTTGAGGCTCTTGCCTTCTTCCTTCAGGATAGCAATGATTCTCAAAGCGGTCTTAAGTCCGTCACCGAACATCCCGTCTTCTCTGACGATGATGTGACCTGATTGTTCGCCACCGAGATCATAGCCCTTGTTTATCATCATATCGGCGACATTCTTGTCACCGACACTGGTCTTGATACTTTGGATCCCGGCTCTTTTAAAAGCTTTATAGAGGCCGAGATTGCTCATGACCGTCGTGACGACCATGTCATCATGGAGATGTCCTTCCTTTTTCAGATGGCCGGCTAAGATATACATGAGCTTGTCACCATCGACGACATTGCCGTCTTCATCGACCGCAAGTACCCGATCGGCATCACCATCGAAAGCAAACCCCATATCAAGATCATGTTCTTTGACGTAGGAACGGAATTTTGAAAGATGGGTCGATCCACAATCGACATTGATATTGATCCCATCCGGCTGATCGTTCAGGACGACGACATCCGCCTTTAGATACTTCTTGTAAAGACCAAAAGTATAGACAGCACCGCCATTCGCAAGATCAAAAGCGATCTTCATGCCGCTTGTATCATGATAAAAGTTATCATATAACCACCGGACATAGTGCTCACAAGCGATATCGTATGTATATATTTCACCGATCCTGTCACCGGCAGCTCTGGCAAGATCGATCTTGCCGTCGATGTAATCTTCGATCTCGCTTTCGATCGTACTGTCGATCTTTAGACCGTTCTTGGCAAAGATCTTGATCCCGTTATCGTAATAAGGATTGTGACTGGCTGATATCATGACTCCGACATCAAAAGCTTCGCTTTTCGTCGTAAAAGCGAGTGCCGGCGTTGAAGTATAACCGATCTGGTATACCTTCGCCCCATATGCGCTGATCCCGCTGGCTAAAGCACTCTCCAGCATCGACGAAGAGATCCGCGTATCCTTGCCGATGACGATCTTGTCATAGCGGTGACCGAGATATGCCCCGACCTTATAAGCCAGTTCCGGTGTCAGAAGGTCATTTGCGACCCCTCTTATCCCATCTGTTCCGAAATAGCGCATCATTGGACCGCCTCTTGCGTCGGATCACTGCCGGTACCGGTATCGGTAGCTGTCAGGGTGATATTCAAAGTCAGCTGGTTAAGCGAGAAAGATACCAGCGAATTGGTCGTGCTTAATTCATATTCCAATGGCAGATCATAAGTGCCCGGTGTCAGACTATCCAGATCGATGAAGACAAAGATATCACTGGCGCTGATCGCATCGATATTCCTTTGCGTACCGGTGACCGTCACATCGACATGCGTCTGATTATCTAAGACAGTCGCTGCGTAGTTGTTATTGTTGTTGCGATAATTGATGGCGACATCTTCAAGCGTCTTGCTGACCCGCTCAGCCAGCGTGATATTCAAAGTCACAAGGGACACATCGCTGCCGCTTACCCCCTCTGGTAAAGTTACAGGAGCCGTTACCGTCGTCGAACCGGTCAGAGTCGAAGCGTCGTAATTGATCGTCACCTGACTGATGCTGTTGAGGACACTCTCTGAGCCGTAGATAGTGGCCGTCTGCCGATCCATCGTGACGCTGTCGATCGCCATATCATTCGGCACTTCTCCACTGAACTCTAAGACGATCGGCACCGTTTTGTGCGGTGATGATACCGATACCGAGACATGGATCGTGCTTGGCACGATCTCCGCTTCTACCGGGTTGCCGTTATTGTCGTAAGCGACAAGTTGGGCATCGGTCTCAAAGTCTGCGGTCTGCCCGGATACGTCGATCAGAGCTTTGACCATCGAGATCGAATCGAGAGTCGAACGGGAAGCACGGATATTGACACTGGTACCATCGGTAAATTCCGGTGTACCTAAAACATAACGGGAATCCATTTCATCGGTGTTGATAAAGTCATAACCGACTTCAAAACGCTGGGTGGTCTTACGGGCCAGAGTGATCATGACATCGGTCGGATTGGTCGTCGCACTGACGTTATCACCATAACCGGTCGCCGTCAGTTTGACCAGATGGGTACCTTCCGTAAGACCGTCGAGATTGATCGAACAGTATCCGGTCCTCGTTGCCGCATTATTGACATTGGCGGCATCACCGGTGATCGTCACCTCACATGTCGAAGGAAGGCCGCTCAACTCAAAAGATTCGGTATTGTATGTAGCACGGACGGTGACATTGCTGAGCGTACGGGCACTGGTCAGGGATGTCGCAAAAATGCTGTTTTCCGAATCATAATTGACGGTGACGTATAAAAAGATCGCTAAAAGTAAAGAAACGATCGGCAAATAGCGTTTAGTGAAGATGACCTTGTCGACAAGACCGGAAAACCAACGGAAAATACGGAAGAAACCATCCTCCACATTACCATAGGCATTAGTCACCCGCTTGCGTTGGTCGGCGATT
>CASEHR010000054.1 GCA_949287785.1 uncultured Bacillota bacterium
CACTTATATATCGTCGTAGCATCCAGACACAAGAAAGGATACATCCCCTGTTTACTGAAGGCGTATGCCATAGTGATCGCTCTTTCTTGATGCAGACCGACGTCAAAAGTACGACTCGGGTATTTCGCTTTGATATTCTTGAATACGCGATCGTCATTAGCGATGATCGCCACGATCCGGTCGTCTTTTTTCATCGCCGTTTCCAAAGAGATGGCGATGATCTCTTCGTAGCTCAGATATCCCTTAGGCGTGGCGCTCAAGGCTTTTCCACTCTTATAATCAAAAGGCATCGAGTAAAAATGATCGCTCTTGAGACCGTTTTCCATCAGTCCATATCCTCTACCCTTTTTGGTCAAACAATGGATCAGAACCGGGCCATCTTCGTTTTTAGCTTTGTTGAAAGCTTTGCAAAGACAAGTTATGTCATGCCCGTCTATCGGACCATAATAATTAATACCTAAGGCACTGAATACACCGCCATCGATGATCTGATTGCGGATGTTATTCTTGATAGAAGAAAACTTAGCACAGATATTCTTGCCGACTTCCGTCTTGTTCAAACTCTCTTTGATCATTCTTTTGATCGCTATGTAATCGCTGTTCTCACGCATACCATTGACAAACGGGTGCATTTTGTCTGAAACAGTGGGACGATTGCGATAATCGCCGTTATCATTGAGAATAATGATCACTTTACGGCCACTCTTACCGATGTCACTGAGCGCTTCTAAAGCGGAGCCGGTCATGATCGTCTCTTCACCAACAACGCATATGACATTTCCTTCTATCTTCAGATAGTCAAAAACGAAAGCTTCACTGTCCGCAACAGATAGACCGAGACTATAGGTAACGTGATCGTGATCATATACACTTTCACGGCTGTCGAAATAGTCGCTGATCCCGCCGTCACGGTGTAATTCAGAAAACATTTCGCTGCGTCCGGTCAGCAGTTTATGAGCGTAGCTCTGATAGCCACTATCAAAGATGATTTTGTCCTTTTTGAGATCAAAACAGCGATGGAAAGCGATCGTCAATTCGACGACACTCAAGTTTGATGCCAGATAACCGCCGGTCTTAGCGACGCTTCTGATCATCATCTCACGGATGTCGTCTGCCAGCTCGATCAGCTCATTCTCTTGTAGATCCGCGATAAACGAGGGATCTTTAATATCTTTGACGTTAAACATATTGTCGATCTATCGGTCTTTTACCCAGGTGATCAATTCTATTAAAGCCTTTTGATCAAACTTTTCCTTTCTGATCATATCTATTATAGCCATAAATCGGCTTTCAACATCATCTTTTAAAGCCTTTTCATTCATTATTTTCATAGCTGTAGCCTTATGTTCTCGAATGTCACTTCCGTTTGGTTTGCCCATTTCAGCACTTGACTTGATGATATCAAATAAATCATCCTGCATTTGAAACGCCTCGCCCAGTTCCTCAGCCAGCCTATTGTAAAACGATTCATTCTCTTCATCATTTGCGATATACATTGCCGCCTTAGCCGCTGCTTTAAAGAGGCAGCCGGTCTTAAATCTCGCGATATTCAAAACATCATCATAAGAAGCGCCGTCATTTTCTTCATTAGCCAGATCCAAAACCTGACCATATACCATACCGGCGCTACCGGCTTCTTCGCTGTATGTTCTGATGATCATAAGTTTCTGATGATCGTTGAGATAACTATCCTTAGCAATCAAAGAAAAACTGTCTGTCAATAGTGCATCGCCGGTCAATACAGCAATTGCTTCACCAAACGCAATATGACAAGATGCTTTACCGCGACGCATATCATCATCATCCATACATGGCAAATCATCATGAATCAAAGAGTAGGCATGAATCATCTCTAGTGCAAGCGCACACGAAAAACCTCTCTCCACAGGTATCCCATGCCCTTCCAGTATCGATAATAACAATCTGGTTCTGATCCTTTGTCCGCCATCCAGAACATAAGCCATAGCTTCACTGACCTTTGATGGTTTAAGATTCTTCAGGAAATCATCTTTATATCTTTCAAATTTCTTCAGGTCCATCATCTTTCATCAACTCATCGATCTTGTTTTCATATTCTTTCAGTTCTTTCTGGAGTTCTTTGGATAGCTTGAGCCCCTCTTCAAAAAGCTCGATCGATCGATCCAAGTCTTCTTCACCACTCTCCAGTTTCGTTACGATATCCTCTAAGTGTTTCATTCTCTCTTCAAATTTAGCCATCATTCTTCTCCTTTATCTCAGCTGTGATATGACCCTCAAAGAGGTCGATACCGATAATATCCCCGACAAAAATGCTATTTATCGATTTTACGACTTTACCATCTTTTTTAACGACACTGAAACCACGTTTCAATGTATTGCGATATCCGTAAGCCTTTAGAAGCGTATCATAACGCATAAAATGCTGAGCTTTTTCTTTAAAGCATCCCTTAAGATCGCGGCTGATGAACGCAGTACGATTGATGATACGCTCAGCTGCAGCTGCAACAGTCGATAGCAAACTCTGCTTTGCGGAAATGATACCGTAATCTACTTTACTTTTTCTCTTTTCGATCATCCTTTTTATCGCGTAGTAACTTGTCTGATCGCCCTTTTCCAGATCAGTTCGCAGAGATTTGATCATCTTGGTATGATCAAACAAACGGTAAGACAAATCATCAAACATCTGCGCATCCTTATGGATGATATAATATGGATCACGAAATATTACGCTATCTTGGATATAACCCAATGTCCTGACGGTATCTTTATATTTCTTATTGATATCTTTAGTGAGCTTTCCCATGTTGTTTTCAATTCTAGAAATAACATCACCGATATCCGGCGTAATGAGTTCAACTGCTGCCGTCGGCGTTGGCGCCCTGAGATCTGCAACAAAATCAGCGATGGTATAATCCTGCTCATGACCAATGCCGGTGACTATAAAAGTATCCAGTTCATAGATCACCTTCGCTAGCCTTTCATCATTGAAAGACCAAAGATCCTCGATCGATCCGCCGCCTCTGGCTAAGATGATTGCCTCATAACCGAGTTGATCGACTGCCAATAACTTTGTGATAATGTCTTCGCTTGAACCTTCCCCTTGAACAAGAACGGGATAAACATCAACGCTGCAGATCGGCCATCTTCTTTGAAAACAGGTTCTGATATCACTTAAGGCTGCAGATTTATCACCGACTAAAACAGCGACTTTTTGAACATATTCGGGCTTCGCCTTTTTATGGTTATCAGCAAAATACCCTTCCGCATTCAATTTTTTCTTTAACGCTTCAAAGCGCAAGTACAGGTCACCAAGACCATCGGGTCTCATATCCAGGACATAAGCCTGCATCTGCCCTGTTCCCTCAAAAACCGATATATTGCATCTGATGATCACTTTATCACCGTTTTTAGGTACAAATGATACTTTAGAAGCATAACTCCTGAACATAACACAGCTCAGACGTGCCCGATCATCTTTGATCGAGAAATAAAAATGACCACTAAAATGATGATTGAAGTTACTGATCTCGCCGGAAACTGATATATTTTGGATTCTCGGATCATTATCTAAACTATTTTTAAGATAATGAACAAGATCATAAACACCGATCGATCTCATGAGTGATCTAATACACTATTGATGTAACGGAAAGAATCCTCGTCACAATATGTCTTTGCAATATTGACAGCTTCGTTGATAATAACAGCTTTGTCATTCATACCTTCTTCAAGCTCAGCCATAGCCACCAGCAGGATAGCCTGATCGATATAAGCTAAACGCGCAAATGTCCAATGGTTAAGATACGGTTCGATCTCTGCGATATAATCATCTTTATGTTTCTTTAAGCGGTCGACCAGAGCATAAATGTATGGATCGACGATCTCATCTTCAAAATTATTTTCAACAGTATTGGTCAATGGTTTTTCAAGCAATAACGACTGATATACACTAATGACCAGTTTTTCACGCATTTCATGTCTATTCATGATTAGATTTTACCACACTTCCTCTGTTTAATCACAATACTTGATCAGTTTAATTTCAAGTCGCTCACCGAGACGTCGCATCTTGACGCCGGCATCTTTTAGCATACGCTTACTGGCGATGTTGCTATCTGTGCCATCATACTTATCATCTTCGTAAACAAGTTCTTTTATCCCGGCTTGAATAATAGCTTTTGCACACTCATTGCACGGAAATAAAGACACATATATCGTGCAATTTCTTAATGAACAGGATGAATTCAATATCGCATTGAGTTCAGCGTGAACTACATAAGGATACTTTGTGTCCAAAAGATCACCTTCACGCTCCCAGGCATATTCATCATCATCACAACCGAAAGGCATGCCATTGTAACCGATCGAAACAACATGTTTATTGTCATCTACGATGCAAGCTCCTACCTGTGTATTCGGATCTTTGGAACGCATAGCACTCAGATGTGCAAGACCCATAAAGTATTCATCCCAACTTATTACGCCCTCTCTTTTCATTGATTATCCTCCCAAACAACATACAATCGCTCTCTCAAGCTTTCAGCATAGCCCTTAAGACCACTATCCTCATAGACTTCAGTCACGGCCATATCCGTTCCTCCATAGATCGTGTATTTATCATCCGTTAAATAAACCCGCCATACCAAAGTCAACAGGATACATAGATAAATCAAAATACTGCTTTTGTTGTTGAGGAAATAGTAGAAAATAATACCGGCAACAAAACCTCCGATATGAGCATAAAAGTCGACTCCACCCATAAAATTCAGGATCAGGTTGATGAAGATGACCTGAAACGCCGTAGCATTGTTCAAAGAATGACTGTAAAGACCGTTGATAAGATATATCGCGAACAAACCATACAGACCGCCACTGATACCCAATGATACCGTATTATCACTGAAGGCAAGAGATGTCAGTGAAGCTATGATCAAAGAACCATATAGAGACAAGGCGAATTTCTTCGATCCGATCTGTCTTTCCAAAAATGTACCCAGACTGAACAACGATATCATATTGAAAATCAAATGAAAAATACCGCTGTGCAAAAAACCGCAAGTTATCAGACGCCAGAATTCAGCAAGACCAACCGTAAAAGTCTTATAATTAGCACCAAGTGCGATCATCACATCGATAGATGTATGATCTCTTGCCAATACCATCGACAGCAAATAGAAAACACAACAGATAGCTATCGTAACATAAGTTACAATCGGGACATCATTGAACCTCATCTTCTTTTTCTGTTGCTGACTGACTTTAGAATACTCAGACAATTCATCAACGATATCTTTGATCGCAAGTTGAGGGTTGCTGACTTCGTGTACAACATATTTGATGCCGGGATATATATCATTCAGATCTGGTCCGGCATAGTATCCGATATCGATGGCAATCGAATCGAATTCTTCGTGTTCTAGGATCTCATCTCTGTGAACGTGAATATCCAAAAAGCGGCCCTGTCTTATCCGGAAACTTTTAAACATGATATCGACCAGCTGATGAAGACGGTCTTTTTCAAAAGTTACTTGTTCTATTGATGCTAAAGTCAAACGGATGAGTGGATAATAAGCATGATCTGGCGCAATCAGAAAAATCTCATCACTTTTTTGTCCCTGGACATTAATGATCTTATAGGAATATTTCATCACGAAAAAGGAGATGAGTTGATAAAGCTTATACGATTCCATTATTTCGTTCTCCTTTCAATATACTCACGCATATAGGATGGCATCGGACTTTCAAATGTGACTCTGGATCGGGTCCGCGGATGGATAAAACTTAAAAAATAAGCATGCAGATATTGACCTTTGTCATCAAAGACATGGTTTGGATCATACTTAGGATCGTTCAGTACCGGATGACCGATATATTTCATATGAACACGGATCTGATGGGTACGTCCGGTTTTTAGTTCAACATCTAAAAGAGTGCTGTCACCAAAACGGTTCAGGACAGTAAATTCGGTCTTAGCCGGTTTGCCATCGCTGACAACAGCCATTTTCTGTCGATCTTTACGATCACGTCCTATCGGTGCATCGATCTCACCTTCATCGTGTTCGATGACTCCTTTGACGATTGCATAATACTTTCGGTAACATGTCTTATCCTGCAATTGATCGGCTAAAAAAACATGTGCTTGATCATTCTTGGCGACCACCAAAAGACCGGATGTATCCTTATCAAGTCGATGAACAATTCCCGGCCTGAATTCACCGCCAATACTGCTTAAAGAATCGGTATAAGCTTTTAACCCATTGACAAGAGTGCTGTCGAAATTACCGGCTGCTGGATGTGTCACTAACCCTTTCGGCTTATCTATCACCATGATATCATCGTCTTCGTAGACGATATCAAGTTCCATCTTCGTCGCCTTTACATCTAACGAAGTATCTTCGATATATTCAAAAGTGATTATATCTTCAGGTTCTACTTTTTCTTTAGCGATAGCACAATGACCATTAAGATACACTTTGCCTTCTCTAATAAGTGTTTGGATCTTGGAACGAGATATTTCGACCTGACCGGCAATATAACTATCGATACGACCGCTTTCTCCTTCCTTTACTATAATCTTATAGTCCATGACGTTCTCTCCTGATCTCAAGAATATAGCTGATTACAAACAATCCTACACCGATACACAAAAAGGTGTCAGCTAAATTAAAGATCGGAAAATCGTAGCCAATGATCACAAAATCCAAAAAGTCAACAACATACTGATTGACGATGCGATCATAGAAGTTGCCCAGCGTCCCTCCGATCATCAAAACAAAAGCAGCCTTGTTATACCATGGGTCCTTTTGTGATTTTATCAAAAGGTAAATCAAAAAGATCAGTGCGATTACTGTGATGATATAGAAGAATTCCATGTGACCTTCCAGAATAGAAAAACCAGCTCCGGTATTCCGAACATAGGTTATGCTGAAAAAACCTTTGATAACTTCGATCGATGAACCCAATGACATGTTCATTGTGATAATCATCTTACTCAACTGATCGATCGCAAACAGCAAAACAATTACGATAATCTGTATCAAATAACTAACAAGCATGCAGATATTTTATAATAAAATACAGCCAATAGCTAGTATTGACTGTATTTTCTACCTTAAACTAACAACCGATCTGCTCACCCAATAAACGGGTTTTTAGATCATCATTAAATTGATTGGTGTAGAGGCGATAGTAGTAACCATGCTGTTTCAGCAGTTCACTGTGCTTGCCGTCTTCAACTATCTTGCCATTTTTAATGACCAGGATCCGATCGGCATTTACGATCGTCGACAATCGGTGAGCGACAACAAAAGATGTTTTTTCCTTCATTATGTTTTCGATTGCATATTGTATAATCTTTTCTGTCTCGGTATCGATCGAACTTGTCGCTTCATCCAAGACGAATATCGCCGGATCAGCCAAGACTGCCCTGGCGAAGCTGATCAACTGCTTCTGACCGGTAGAAAGTCTTGATCCCCCTTCTCCGACATCGGTATCATAACCATCTTCAAAACTCATGATAAAATCGTGGGCATTGACCATCTTGCAAGCTTCATAAACTTCCTCATCAGTAGCATCCAGCCTGGAAAAACGGACGTTTTCCATAATGCTGCCGCTGAAAAGATGCGGTGCTTGCAAAACGTACCCAAGCTTTGAATGAAGCCATCCAATGGAACGTTTGCGATAATCCACGCCATCGATAAGCAATTCACCGTTTGTCGGTTCATAAAAACGACAGATGAGATTGACGATCGTCGATTTACCGCTTCCTGTTTCACCAACTAAGGCGATGGTCTGGCCTGCTTCGATCTTGAGATTGAAATCAGATAAGACCGTTTCACCCTGAACGTAACTGAAAGTGACGTCTTTGAATTCGATATCACCTTTGATAGGCTCATAATTCTCCGTTTTAGGCTCAAAGATAGTACCGTATCTGGCAATGACTTCCGGTGTATCGACAATGGTCGGCTCGCTTTCCAAGAGGTAGATGATTCTTTCTCCGGATGCTTGCGCCATTTGGAATTCACTTAAGATCGCGGCAATCATCCTTACCGGTTCATAGAACTGCTGCGCATACTGAATAAACATCATTAGAGTTCCAAACCCAATGATACCGGTATTAGCCAGATCACCACCCAGCCAGATTATAGCGGCGATAGCGATCGATGAAATGAATTGAACAAGGGGGCGGAAGGTCGCACCTAAACGCACAGCTTTGATCGATACATTTCTCATCTCCCTTGTATCTACCTTAAACTCACTGTAATTATGATCTTCAAGGGCCAGTGTTTTTGTGGTCTTAGCGCCATTTATACCTTCGCTGAAATCGTTTGTAATCTTACTGTTTGCCTTACGCACCTGCCGGTAAGCTTTCAATTGTCTGATCTGATAATAATACGATAGTACAGCCAATAGCGGAGCAGCGATCAAAACGATGAGTGCCATATTCACATTTGTCGAAAACATCACTACGGCTGAAAAGATCATGACCGGTATACCCCACGCCATATCAGTGAGAGACCAGGCGATTACCTCGGCGAGTCTGGCGATATCGCCGGTCATACGCGCCATCAGCCATCCGGTAGGTGTCGTATCAAAATAGGAGAAAGAAAGCGATTGGAGTTTACGGAAACACTTCTCTCTCAACTCACCACTGAAACCCATTTCCGTTTTACCGCAAAAATGGAAATACAAAAGGTTGAATAATGCGGTCATCAGAATAATGGCGACATAGAAGATGACAAAGATCTTTAAACTTTCGATTGACGATTGAACATTTGCATAAGTATCGATCGCCTCTTTATTGAGATAAGGGATGAGGACATCGATCAATGCCATAATGATCTGAAGGATGACTTGGATCAGAAGAAATTTGCGAAAAGGCTTAAAAATCTTTGCGAGCTTGATCCATACCTTAAGGTTGAAACCTTCTTTTGTAAAATCCTTCTCTTGAAATTTTTCTGCCATTATCTCACCTCCTCGCTGGTTACGATCTGACTCTGGATTTCATTAATCCGTTTATAGAGGCCTTCTTGAGCACATAATTCCTCATGAGTACCTGACTGAGTGATTCTCCCATCTTCAATCACGATGATCCGATCACAATCCTTGCTGGAGGCAACTCTCTGGGTAATGATGATGGTCGTCATCTTTCCGTTCAATGTCTTGATCGCAGCTCTTATAGCCGCATCAGTCTCGGTATCTACCGCGCTTAAAGAATCATCGAAGACAAGGATCGGGGATTGCTTCAGGATCGTTCTGGCAATTGCGATACGTTGTTTTTGACCGCCGGATAAAGTAACGCCCTTCTCCCCGACCAATGTACGGTAACCTCGTTCAAAGCTATTGATGACATCATGCACCGATGCGATCGAGGTAGCTTTGTATACTTCCTCATCAGTGATCTCTTCATCGATGATTTTCAAGTTATCCATGATCGATCTTGAGAATAAGAAAGGCTCTTGCAAAACGATGCCGACATTATTACGCAGATGTGCTTTACTGATATCTTTTATGTTTATTCCGCCAATAGTTATATTGCCGTCTGTCGGTTCATAAAGACGTGACAGCAATGATATAAGTGTCGATTTCCCACTACCGGTCGGACCGATAATAGCGATCGTCTCATTCTCTTTGATAGTCAGGTCGATATCGTCGAGTACCATTCTTGGATCGTCATCATATTTGAAAGACACATGATCAAAATGGATATCTCCTTTTAACGGCGGCGTAAGTCCTTGATGGATATCTTCAGCCTCTTCTTGCAAAATATCTTTTAAACGATCGATCGATACGGAAAGCTTACCGAAATCACTAAGGATCCTGCCTAATTGACGCATTGCATACAGAACAGTTGTCTGATATGAGATGAAGATCGTGAAGTCACCGACCGTCAATGTTCCATTTCTTACTTCAAATACACCAAGTACGACGATAAGAAGAATACCGAAAAGCGCGATCATATAAGATGATGACCAATATGAACCAAGATAATGGATCATCTTCAGCGTTACCGCTTTATACTTCTCGTTCTCCTTGGCAAACCTCTCGATCTCATACAGTTCGCGATTAAAAGCCTTTATGACACGGATGCCACTGAGCGATTCCTGAATATTAGTTGATAATACCGCTTCCTGTTCATCAGACAAACGGAATTGCTTCTGAACCTGTTTGAAGAAGATATATGAATAGATCAAGATAATTACAAGCGATATGCACACCCATAGCGACAGCCTCTTATTAATGCCGAAAAGGACTAATAGCGCAATCGTAGCAGTTGCCAGGATATAGAAGATCTCAGCGAATTGGCCAGAGAAAAACCGCCTCACCATATCGACATCGGATGTACATTTTTGAATCAGTTCTCCGGTCTTGATCTTGACATGATATGCATATGGCAATAATTGAATATGAGAATAAAGATGATTACGGATGTTCTCACAAAGATTCTCGGCGACATCTCCCTGCAGACGCTGCCTTATATTCATAAAAAGTGCAACGAGGAGGTAGATGATCACAAGAACGACAGCAACAAGCCAGATATGTTCTCTGATATATGCAGTACCGCCCAAAAAATCTTCAAGAATACGCGAAAAGCCATCACTTACCGGTCTTCCGCTTATGACATTGTCGATTAGAAAACTGATGACGAGATTAGGGATAAGATTAATGCCGGCATAAACGATCGTTACCGCCAGCAGTGTGATTAATGCAAACTTGTATTTACCTAAGTGATCAAAAATGAATTTGATTCTAGGCATGAGATTTAAATTCTTTTAAAGCACTGGCAATCTGATCCGGACAAGAGGTCATCTTGTTGCCGCATCTGATGCCTTCAAGTCGTTTGACGACATCATCGATCGACATACCTTTGATCAGACTGACTATCCCTTTTAAATTACCGTTGCATCCACCGGTTATCTCGACATCTTCGATTGTATTATCATCCGCAATAAAAAAATCCACTCGGCGTGAACATACGCCTTCGGGTATATATGTAAATGTTTTCATGTAAGCTCCTTAATCTTTGACTTTCAAGAGTTCGTCAAAATGTTTAAAAATGTCTTTCTGTGCTACGACCAGTACACTGTCGTCTGCTTTGAATTTATAATTTGGATCCGGGTTGATCGACAACTTATGAGCTGCCCCACTCTTGATCCCAAGAGCGTTCATCCCATAACGATTACGAATATCAAGATCGATCAGCGAGCTACCGACCCATGTCGCAGGCACATTGATCTCCATGATCGAGTACTCATTATCGATATCCATTAGATCGATGACATTCCATGCCAATAAGGTCTTAGCCATTCTAATACCAGCTTCCTTTTCTGGCAAAACAACTTTATCAGCACCGATCTTAAGCATAATCTCACCGTAACGTTTATTCTTAGCCTTAGCCAAGACAAAAGGCACTCCCAACTGTTTTAGATTCATAATCGCTAAGATCGATTCCTCCAGACGACTTCCGGTTGCGATGATCGCCGCATTGGCATCAGCTACACCCACCGCTCTCAGTTCTTCAATATCCGTAAAGTCGCAACATACAGCATGAGTAACGAACTCCTGCAGACGATCGACACAAGCCATGTCTTTGTCGATCGCAATAACATCCTGACCATATTTCGTCAATTCCTTAGCTGCCGATGAGCCAAAAATACCAAGTCCTAATACCAAATAAGTTTTTTTCATTCTATCACCCCACCATAACATCCGCTGCCGGATAACGCACTTTACTATCGCGTTTTGTATTCTTGCTGATAGCATAAGCGATCGTGATCGGACCGACACGACCGATAAACATCAAAGCGATGATCACAAGTTCAGATATCGTCGATAAACTGCTGGTTATACCGACTGTCAATCCGACTGTGCCGATTGCACTGACAATCTCAAATAAGATGTCGAGTGACTCAAACGGTTCGATCATCATCAAGAGTGTCAAAGCTAAGATACAAGCAATCAAATACATTGCAAATATCGCAAATGCACCCATGAAATTTGCTTTTTTTATATGTCGTCCCATAAAGTTCA
>CASEHR010000055.1 GCA_949287785.1 uncultured Bacillota bacterium
GGTCGCTAAAGTCGAAAAAGAACACGAAGATCGTTACAATGCATTATTGAATAATCTCAAAACCGACAGAGTCTTTGAAAAAGAAGATGAAGAAGTATGGATCTGCCATCGTTGCGGATACAGACACAGCGGTAAGAAAGCACCGATGGTATGTCCATTATGCGGTGCTGAAAGATCATTCTTCAAACTGCACAGGGAAGATTATTAATAAACACGTGACAGTTTAAATAATAAGGGACATGTATAGCATGTCCTTTTTTATATCATATTAAAATAAATAGCTTTATTGAGCTTCGGTTTCGGACAGAATATAAGCGATGATAGCGGGATATAAAAAGGCTTATTACTGTTTTGATTTCAGAGAAGGTGAAACTTCTTTCGCTTTATCTTGACAGGTATACATATATTGGTAAAATATCACTCGGAATATGAGAAAGGCCATCGTTACAGTTATCGGAGAAGATGAGATCGTCTACCACAGAGAATGTATCGTCTTAGCTAATACGATCTATCTTGATGACGATCGACGCGATAAACTTATATTCTATGATGATCAGTTAGTGATCGAAAAAAGGACCGATGGAACACGCATCAGCATCGTCCTTGGCAATGAAGTCAGAATGACCTTGTCTTTCGATGATCAGGAGGTGATGATACCGATCACCCTTCATGAATTATCGATCCAGGGTGATCATATCAGAGCATTATATGATACAGGAGAAAAGATCGAATTACATATCGATCTTATCGAGGAGTGATTTATGACAAAGAGAAAAGCATTAGTCGATATCGCCTATGATATCTTATCTAAGAAAAGAAAGCCGGTACCCTTCAAGAACCTCTTTATGGAAGTCAGTGAAACAGCAGGTCTCAGTGAATCTGAGGTCATGGCAAAGATCGGAGCTTTCTATGGTGATATGTCTTTAGATCCGCGCTTTATCCAGCAGGCAGACAATAAGTGGGATCTTAAAAAACGCTATAAGTTTGAAGACACCTATCGTGAGCTGCAGGACAGCGATGATGAAGGAGAAGACGAAGAAGAGAAGGAATTCTTAGGCGAAGAAGAGGAAGAAGAAACAGATCATGAAAACGAGGAAGAGGAGTATTAACCTCTTTCTTTTGTTATAATGGGAGAATGAAGACAGTTATATATGATTTTAACGGTACGATATTAGATGATGTCGATACAGGTGTCATCGCCATCAACGCCCTAATCGATAAGTATCTTGATCGTGGTCCTCTCAGCAAAGAAGAGTATAAGCACATCTTTCGTTTTCCGGTAATGGAGTATTATAAGGATGTCGGATTTGATTTTGACAAGCTTGATTTCAGGATCATAGGACAGGAATGGATGGATATATATGAAGCCAATAAGGACATATATCATCTATATCCCGGTATCAGAGATCAGCTTATAAACAACAGGCGCATCGGGATGAGAAACATCCTTTTGAGTGCTTCAAGGCAGGATAAATTGCTAAGACAATGTCAAGAACTAGGTATCGATGACTTGTTCGAAGAGATCTTAGGCATCGATGATATCTATGCTTCGAGCAAGGTCTATATCGCTTCAGACTGGATGAGCAAACAAAAAGATGGTGAATATATCTTTATCGGTGATACTTTGCATGATCTTGAAGTAGCTGATGAATTGAATATCGATTGTATCCTTGTCGCAAACGGTCATCAAGCTAAAGAGGTCTTATTAGAAAAGACAGATCGTGTATATGATGATATAAGGGAGGTAGTAAATGATCCGTATTGGTCAATCTGAAGATATCCATCGCTTAGTTGAAGGCAGAGACCTTATTTTAGGTGGTGTCAAGATCGATAGTGATCTTGGTCTATTAGGGCATTCTGATGCGGATGTTTTATTACATGCGATCATTGAAGCGATCATCGGCGCAATGGGTCTATATGATATCGGCAGACACTTCAGTGATAAAGATGATCGCTATAAGGGGATATCATCTTTAGTACTGCTTGATAAGACCTATAAACTATTAAAAGAAAATGGTTATCATATAGTCAATATCGACAGTTTAGTCATGATCGAAAAGCCAAAACTAGCTCCATATATCGATCAGATGCGTACTAATATCGCAAGTCATTTAAATACAGAAATACCAAGAGTTAACGTCAAAGCGACTTGTGCTGAAGGACTGGGTTTTATCGGTGAAAGAAAAGGGGCCAAAGCACAAGCGGTGGTTTTGATCGAAACTGATCTTTGATCCTTTATGATAATTTAAAAGTAATAAAGTGATATACTGGATCCGATGAAAGTATGATCATTAGAATATTTCCGGGTATTTCATTATCTATGTAGGTTAGACAGGGGGGTAAATTATGCAAAGATATCTAAAAAGATCATTGATCTGCATCGCGATTCTTATGTTAGTTTCAGGGTGCGATAATGTTGAAAATGAGCCAAATGAAACGAAGATGCCTTCAGAAACGACAGAGGTAACACCGACCCCGATATCATCATTAGAACCGATCGAGGTCGAATATACGGATGGTCTAAAGATCACGATTGATAATGAGGAATTTATCAGACGATTTAAAGAGGCTTTTGAAACACCGGATTATATCGAAAGTACGAAAGAGATGCCGTTCTATGAGCCATACTATACGCTCTATTTTGATGGGCACACTATCGATTATGGGTTTGCCCATATAATAATAGATGATCGTCTGATCGAAACATATGATCCTGACAGTATATCAGGGGAAGGTTATCCTGACTTAGATCAACTGCAAGATGTTCTGTTTGAAATAAGTTATACCAACTGTCTTGAAAGTAATGACCCTTTCCATTTCTCTAATGAAAAGGAAGAGCGAGTTTATACTTTAGATGAACTATTTGATGAGACAGCTACTTTTAAAAACTTTGAGCGGGGTACGATCGATGCATCTTTCTTCTATGGTGCGCCATCTTATGATGATTCGATCGTTCCGATCTATGATTTCAATGAAGACATGTTGCATTATAACTTCTATGACCGTGAGATCATGGCGATGAATGTGATCGAATATGATTGGAATGAGAGAGCGGCAACGCTTGGATCATGCACCTATGATGAGAAGAGCGACAGTTTTGGCGAATGCAGCGATTATGAAAAGGCCTGGATCGATAAGATGATCGATTCTTTCGGTGTCAATTATCAAAGAAGATATATCTCTTATGAAGATTTTATGGCTCAAAAAGATGACTTTTATGCTAAGTTATTAGAGATCCAGGATCAATCTTAAACCAGGTTACACATACTGTTTGAAGATACCATCGAAAGGTTGTAAAATATAGTCACTAAAGGGAGGAAATGTTAGTCATGTTAGTAAATGCTACAGAGATGTTGAAAAAAGCACATGAAGGTCATTATGCTGTTGCTCAATTCAATATCAACAACTTAGAGTGGACTAAAGCGGTCTTAAAAGCTTGTGAAGAAATGAAGTCACCGGTCATCTTAGGTGTATCGGAAGGTGCAGCTAAGTACATGTGCGGCTTCAAGACTGTTGCGGATATGGTCAAGAATATCCATGATCAGATGGGTATCACTGTACCGGTAGCTCTTCACTTAGACCATGGTACATATGAAGGTGCTAAAGCTTGCATCGAAGCAGGTTTCACATCAGTTATGTTTGATGGCTCACATTACGCAATCGATGAAAATATCGCTAAATCAAAAGAGATCATCGAATATGCTCATTCAAAGGGTATCAGCGTCGAATGTGAAGTCGGCGGTATCGGTGGTACAGAAGATGGTGTCACATCCAATGGTGAAGTAGCTGATCCGCAAGAATGCAAACGCATCAATGATCTGGGTTGTGATTTCTTAGCTGCCGGTATTGGTAACATCCATGGTAAATACCCGGCTGATTGGAAGGGTCTGAACTTTGAAGTATTGGGCGAAGTTCAAAAGGCATGTGAAGGCACTCCGCTTGTATTACATGGCGGCAGTGGTATTCCAAAAGACCAGATCTTAAAAGCTATCTCACTTGGTGTATCTAAGATCAACGTCAATACAGAATTGCAATTGGAATTTGCGGCTGCTACACGTAAATATATCGAAGCCGGCAAAGATGTTGAAGGCAAGGGTTATGACCCACGTAAATTACTGGCTCCGGGTGCTGATGCGATCGTCGCTAAATGTAAATCGATGGTCGAAGAATTCGGCTCAGCCAATAAAGCTTAATCAGATACAGGCTCTTCGGAGCCTTTTTAATGCCTTTATTACTCGCTGATTTATTTGTATAATATTGTCGATGGATAAGTTATATGAAGCCCTGGCTCTTATCGATACGATCGATACGAAGATGAGCCGGGATGAGATAAAGGATATTTTATTGAAAGCCTATAGGCTAAGTGATGATTGTCTGGATGCACTTACTTTATTGTCGCGTCTTTCTGAAGATGAATATCGAAAAGAAGCAATATTGGATAATGGATTGAACAGGGATATCGATATAAGTCGGGATGATATCATGGCAAGACAATATATCCGCCTTTTGTATGAAGCATGTACCAATTATATCGATATGGGTCATTTGCCGTTGGCTTTAAAGATCGCTGATACGATCTATAAGACAAAGGGCAATATCTATAAGATCAAGGACATCTTATATGCCCTGAATGCTTATTTCGATAAGGATAGAGACGATAGTGAAGTCAGTATAGAGGTGAGAGTCCTTGTAGATATGTTATACGCTTATGAGCGCTCGGATTATGAAAAAGCCGATGAATATAAGGCTTATCTGCACAAGCTTATGCCGGGTGTGATCGAGGTGGCAAAAGGGAGCGAAGAAGCGAATGAAGAGAACGATAAAGCAGCTTTATTGTTCAGGAAGCACGCTTACTATATCAATCGCATTACAGGGGTAATTTATTATATGGGAGAAAGGTCATGATCAAAGGGATCTTATTTGATATGGATGGGACCCTCGTCGATAGTGAAAGACACTATTGCGATGGTACTTATATCTGGATGAAAAGAGCCGGCTATAAGGGTGATAAAGATAAGATGTATGGGATCATCGGACTGTCGATGCCTGATACATATATCTACTTAAGACCACTACTACATGATGCTTATAGCTTACAAGAGATCCGGAAGTTTAATGAAGACTATTTTGGCAAGGAAGATGTGCTTGACTATACCAAGTATATCTATGATGATGTCAAAGATGTAATATATGATCTGAAGAAAAAAGGTTATAAATTGGCTTTATGCAGTGCCAGTGATTACTCTTTGATCAACAGGTTTTTAAAGGAATGTGCCTTTGAGGATATTTTCGATGTCGTTTTGAGCACCGAAGATACCAAAGAGAAACCCGATCCGACGATCTACTTGACGGCGATGGAAAGACTGGGACTTGATCAGAGTGAATGTCTTATCGTCGAGGATTCACCCAATGGTATCAAAGCTGCTAAAAGCAGCGGCGTATTTACCTTGGCGCGGATCAATAAGTATATTAAAGATAAGCAAACGCAGGCAGATCGACTGTTTGATGATCTGCATGATATATATCGATATTTGGGGGAATGAAGATGGCAGATGATACGATAGTTATTAAAGGCGGTAAAAAATTAGAAGGTACTGTCAAGATCAGCGGCGCTAAAAACGCTACGGTAGCCCTGATACCGGCGGCAGTACTTGCGGGCGATATCGTAACGATCTTCGACGTTCCGAATATCGCTGATGTCAAAGCATTGACGACACTTCTCAACGCTTTGAATGTCTAAGTCACAAAGAAAAACGATCACATCATCATCGATCCGACGGAGATCCGAAATGTCACTTTAGATGATGAAGCGGTCGGCAAGCTGAGAGCTTCATATTATTTTATGGGTGCTTTATTAGGGCGCTATAAGAAGGTCAAGATCAAGATGAGCGGCGGCTGTTATCTTGGGCCACGACCGATCGACTTACACCTGAAGGGTTTTGAAGCTCTGGGAACACATATCGATTATGATGATGGTTATTATATGCTGGAAGCCGAAGAATTGAAGGGTGCCAATATCTATCTTGATATCGCTTCGGTCGGGGCGACTATCAATATTATGATGGCAGCTGTGTTCGCCAAAGGGCGGACGACGATCGAAAATGCTGCCAAGGAACCGGAGATCATCGATGTCTCGTCGATGCTCAACAAGATGGGGGCAAAGATCAGAGGTGCCGGGACCAGCGAGATCACGATCGATGGCGTCGAGCGTTTGGGCGGCTGTTATCATGAGATCATTCCAGATCGCATTGAAGCGGGAACATATATCATTTTGGCGGCTGCTTGTGCAAAGTATTGCAAGATCGAAAATGTCATCCCGCAACATATCGAAAGTTTACTCATGAAGCTTGAGGAGATGGGTGTTAAGATGAACGTCGGCGTCGACTTTGTCGAAGTCTTTGAGAGTCATGATCTGAAACCGATCGAGGTCAAGACCTTGCCTTATCCCGGTCTTGCGACCGATCTCCAACAACCGTTGACTGCTCTGATGACCCAGGCTGTCGGCATCTCAAAAGTTCATGAGACGATCTATCCTGAACGTTTCAAGCACTGTCATGAGCTTAATATCATGGGTGCCGATATCGAGGTCGGCGATGCTTCAAGCACGATCATCGGTCCGACACCGCTTATGGGCAGTATCGTCACTGCTACCGATCTCAGATGCGGGGCATCATTAGTCATTGCCGGTCTGATCGCTGAAGGACAGACGACGATCAAAGGTGCTTATCACATCTATCGTGGTTATGATCATATCAAGGAGAAGCTCAAGGCTTTAGGTGCTGATGTGTATTAAATCGCATATCGTTATTGCGCCTTTAGTTTTGTTGTGGTATTATCTATAAGCACTTACTTTAGGTTGACTAAGATACTTAAGGCAGAAGGGAGAATTAGATTATGAAAAAAGGTATTCATCCAGAGTACAAAAGAGTTACAGTAACCTGCGCAAGCTGTGGTGCGACATTTGAAACAGGTTCAACAAAAGGTGATATCAAAGTTGATACTTGCTCAAATTGCCATCCATTCTACACAGGTAGACAGAGATTTGCGGCAGCAGCTGGACGAATTGAAAAATTCAATAAGAAATATGGTCTAAAAGAT
>CASEHR010000056.1 GCA_949287785.1 uncultured Bacillota bacterium
GTATTCTCTAGATTGTATTTGATCCAAGTGGCTAATAATCTTTGTATTGATGGATCGAGCTTTTTAAATATCTTTTGGAAGTCTTTTGAATAAACTATCTTATAATTCATCGTAGTTTATTCCAACCTCTTTACATAAATCCTCTAAACTTGTCTTATCGTCCATATCTATCGAATTGTAAGATGCCATAGCTAATTTATAGTCTTCTTCATCTTCTAGATTCTGTCTTAATATATCGACGATATAATTGCTTAATGTTTTATTTTCTAATTTAGCTTGTCCTCTTATAGCTTTTTCAAGATCTTCATCAACTCTAAAAGATAATATGGCCATACGTTATACCTCCTGTATTACTTTGTAATACAATTATATGATAATTGCGTTTATTTATCAATATCACCGCTATTTGCGTATAGTTGGATAACTTAGTCCTGTGTAGATTTGTCCTTGAAACTATAGTGTGTATAGGATAGGCCATATAACTTGGCTCTTACCGGCATACGAGATAAGACTCATGATGCAGAAGTCATTTGACACAGCTATTTCTTCAATCATGTTAAAATCATCGGTGATGGTATATCTATTAGCTCTTTCAGCTCCTTTAGAAATAGAGACAGCTATACCATTATACTTGCCACCCTCATATTCACCTTTCATTTCAAAAGATCCTTCGGGGAATAATTGCCTAAAAAGCGATAACGATCAACTTCTTCATAGTTATTCTCTGGCCAATCAGTCAAATATGGATACATTTTCCCATCTTTTTTATAACCAGAAAACGATTTTTTGTGCACCGCCTTTTTGGTTAGTTTTATCTCTTCTTCTCAGCCTGCATGTAACTGCGGATATATCTTGCGAATAAAGCGTTGTCCTTTAGCGGCATCTCGATCGTCTTGCCTTTAAAAGTACTGACTGATACACACTCACGTCTGTCTTTATCACCGCTCATCGTTTTGACTTTGACATCGGATATGTCTTTCATAAAGACGATATCCTTTTTAGTATAGCTGTAATAAACGAAATGATCGGAAAAGAGCGTGGCTTTATTCCTGAGAAATACGATGACCCAGAGTATATCGATACCATAGTATATATTCAAAAAGACCGTCAGATCTCCTCTTTGAAAAGCCTGGGCAAAAAGCAGGCAGATACCTATCGGAAATAAGTTGTAGATTATCGCTGCCAGAACCAACCAGCGCGGACTCTTGACCCTGAATACTTTCATAATGCCTTTCGGTAGCGTATCAGAGCATCTTTGATCCTGTATAAGGCATCATATACCTTTTGGTCATCACGATAGACACCCAGGACGATCCTTAGATGTCCTTCGCCTCCCGGCCCATAGAAAGACCCTTCGTTTGTTGCCACCTTGGCTTCATCGATCAGATATTGATAGATCTCTTTTGATGGACCCAATTCAGAAACATCGACCCAAGCTAAGAAGCCCGATTCCGGCAGCAGCATATGTACTCCGGGAATACTGTTGATGATCTCATAAGCTTTATGACGACGACGCTCATATGCTTCTTCAAACTCTTTCATAAAGCCACCGTCTTTAAAAGCCTCGATCGCTGCGATCTGGGCCATCGTGCTCGATGCCCCGATGACACTTACAGCAGCACCCAACATCGAATCCATAAAGACATCACTGCAGACATTATAGCCCACTCTGAAACCACTCAACCCCATTCCTTTGGAGACAGAAAAGACCGATATCGTCCTTTCAAACATACCCGGTAAAGAAGCAGGGGAGATCATCTCATTTTCAAATGTGAAATCTTCGAATGCCTGATCACATACCAGGATCAGATCTTTACTGATGCATACATCGGCAATCGCCTCTAGTGAAGCCCTGTTATAGACAGTAGTCGTCGGATTATTGGGATGGGTCAGGATGATCATCTTCGTCTTATCGGTAACTTTAGCAATCAGTTTATCCCTGTTTATCTGATATCCTTCCCGCTCATCCAAAAGCAGAGGAACGACTCTGGCGTTGTTCAAGGTGACATTCGTATAGTTATTCGGATAACTGGGACTGGGGATTATTACCTCATCATCCGGCTCTAAAAACGGAAATACTGCATAGAAAAGACCGGCATCCGATCCGGGAGTTATCAGGATATTACGATCGGGATCGGCTATGATCTTGTTTTTGCGTTTCAGTTTTTCGGCAATATAAGTCTTCAGTTCACGATTGCCGCTTGGCGATGTGTAGTGAGCACCTATCGGACTGTTCAATACTTCGATCGCTTTATTTAATACATGTTCAGGCAGACAATGATCAGGTGTAAACGGATCAGCCCACCCCATAAGATCAACGCCCCGCTCAGCTAATTCAGTGTATCCTGTTCCGACATCTGCTTTGTCTGTTTTACTGAAAAGACCACCACTCATCATCCGGAAGGATTTCTTCATCTTCTCTTTCATACTTGCCTCACTTTTTCAAAATGGCTCAGACCTTCACCGCCTGAGCCATGCACTTATATTTTAAAGTTCTTCACCATCAGTTTCAATAATGTGCTTATACC
>CASEHR010000057.1 GCA_949287785.1 uncultured Bacillota bacterium
ATGATAATTGAATTATTAAAGATCGGTGTTAATGTTGCGTTTGATACAATTGGAAAACTCAATTATTTAAGCGATGCGAAGAGAATCGAGTTTATAAAGACCGCCATAAGCAAAGTTTATGTTCATCAGATCTTTATGTCGATGGATATAACAAGGAAATCAATGCTTAGAAAAAACGGTGGAGTTGGTTATGGTTACTTGCTCGATGATTTTTGCCCTAGATTGCTCGAGGCCGGTATTAGCGAGAAAGATCTTGAAACGATAATGTGTGAAAACATAGAAAGAGTATTAGTATAAGGGGTGCTGTGTATGAAAACTTTTCCACTAGAGTCAATTAACTTAGAAAAAGCTAAAGAAAAACAATTTAGAATGATTGACTGCATCACCAAAGAATTTAAAGGTCATGAAATATTGACTAGAGGCGATCTCGGTGTGGTTAAGGGGTTAAATCAACCCGTTGCTACACACAAAACCGAAAGAGTTTTGGCACATTTTTGGAATGCAGAAGATTCTATTTTAGTAAGAGGTTCTGGTACTAATGCAATTCGTTATGCGCTTTTTTCATGCTTAAAAGCTAATGATGAATTGTTAGTGCATACATCTCCAATTTACGAAACAACAAAAACAACAATAGAGATGCTTGGGTTAAAAGTTGTGAGGGCAAACTTTAACGATATTGAGAATATAAGAGAAGTTTTGAATAAAAATAACTGTAAAGCTGCTCTGGTCCAGTATTCGAGACAATTACCGGATGATTCTTACAATATGAAAGAGGTAATAGACGTCATAAAAGAATTCGATATACCTGTTATTACCGATGACAATTACGCTGTCATGAAAGTAGATAACATTGGTGTAGAGTTAGGCGCAGACTTAAGCTGTTTTTCTTGTTTTAAGCTTCTTGGTCCAGAAGGAATAGGCTGCGTTCTTGGTAGAAAAAAATATATCGATATAATTCGCAAACATCACTATTCTGGTGGATCACAGACACAAGGTCACGAAGCGTTGGATGTTTTAAAAGGTCTAGTTTATGCTCCTGTTGCTTTAGCAATTCAAGCAGAGGAGCTGATCAAACTCGAAAGCAGGTTAAAAAGCGGTTATATACCGGCAATACAGGACGCTTACATTGTTAATGCACAATCTAAAGTTTTGATAGTAGAATTCAAGGATCCAATCGCAAGAAGGGTATTAGAAATAGCAGAGGAATTAGGGGCATTGCCCAATCCTGTCGGAGCTGAGTCTAAATATGAGTTTTGTCCGATGTTCTATCGAGCATCGGGGACCTTTAGAGCAATGAATCCCCAGAGCGAAGATTATATGATACGCATTAATCCTAATAGAGCTGGTGCAGAAACTATATTGAATATATTAAGACAAGCTATAGAGGGGATTTGATATGTTTGTTGATAGTGTAAGTAAAAGTAACAAAAGACTCTTGGAAGAGGTCGTTAAATTACATAAACATGGCGATATCTTACCTGATTCATATGTAATTGATGTTGATACATTACTCGATAATGCAAAAAAAATGTTGGCAAAGGCAAAATCTCTAAAACTCAAAATGTACTTCATGCTTAAACAAGTCGGCAGGAATCCGTACATTGCTAGAAAGTTGATCGAATGCGGATATGATAGCGCTGTTGTTGTTGATTTTAAGGAAGCGCAGATAATGATGGAAAATGGTATTCCTTTGGGGAATGTTGGCCATCTTGTTCAAACGCCAAAGCATTTACTTAAAAAAATAATCAATTATGGAACAGAAGTCATGACCGTTTATACCTATGATAAAATAGTCGAGATTAATAAGGCTGCAAAAGAGTTGAATAAAGTTCAAGACATCTTGATACGTGTTTATGATGATGGAGATTCGATATATTCCGGACAAGAAGCGGGAATAACTTTAGCAGATCTTGAAAACATTGTAAGAAATACTAGAGAACTAAAGAATGTCAAAATTGTTGGCATTACATCCTTTCCGTGTTTTTTATACGATGATGCAGATAATGATTTTAAGCCAACCCATAATCTGGAAACAGTATTGAAAGCAAAAGAATTGCTGGTTGAGAATGGCGTTGATGTTAAGGAGGTAAACATGCCTAGTACAACCTGCTGTCGTACGCTGGATCTTATCAAGAGATATGGTGGTACACATGGTGAACCTGGGCATGGTCTAAGCGCTTCTACTCCTTTACATGCAAAAATGGATCTAGAGGAAAAACCATGTGTTGTTTACGTTAGTGAAGTATCGCATAATTTTAATGATCATGGTTATGTGTATGGAGGCGGAATTTATCGACGTGGACATATGCAAAATTGCCTGGTCGGCGAAAACCTGGAACACTATCGAATATATACGCCAGATATCGACAGTATCGATTATCATTTTGTACTTGATAGAAATGCAAAAGTGAGCGATGTTGCAATAATGGCTTTTAGATTTCAGATATTTGTAACACGATCAACAGTTGTACTCATCGAGGGACTGAAAAATGGAACACCAAAGATTGTTGGGGTTTACGATAGCGAAGGCCGTCGATTAAGAGGTGCGATTGATGAGTAAACGCTTCATCATAATCGTCCTTGATGGATTTGGGATAGGGGCGATGGAAGATGCCCGGGAAGTGCGGCCGGGTGATGAGAATACCAATACCTTAAGGAGCATCCTGAAAGATCATCCCGATCTTAAGCTTCCGACCTTGGAAAAGCTCGGTTTGATGAATGCCTATGGTCATGAAAGCGAATATATGCACTTCAATAATGATGCCAATTATGGCAGAAGTGCCCTGATGCATTTTGGCGCTGATACTTTTATGGGACATCAGGAGATCATGGGCACTTTGCCGAAAAAGCCGGAAGTCCATCCTTTCCAGCAGAAAGTCGATATCGTCTATGATCATTTAAAGAAGAACGGTCATAAGGTCGAGTATCGAAGCAGAGATGGTCTTCGATATGTCGTGTGTGATGACTATGTCACTATCGCCGACAATCTGGAAGCTGATCTTGGCATGTGTTATAACGTCACTGCGCCGTTAGATTATATCTCCTTTGAAAAAGAACACGAGATCGCGGAACTGGTCAGGGAAGTAGTCACAGTCGGCAGGGTCATCGTCTTTGGCGGTACCGGAAATAATATGCAGGATCTTTACAATGCCGAAGAAGTCAAAGAGGGCAAATACATCGGTATTGCCAGTGCTAAGTCAAAATCTTATGAACAAGGATATCAGTGCCGGCATCTGGGTTATGGTGTCGATAAGAATGTCCAGGCACCGACGATCCTGACCAAGGCGCATATTCCCTGCGTTCTGATCGGTAAGGTCGCTGATATCGTCGCCAACGATCTTGGTGAGAGCTATTCCTGTGTTCCGACACCAGAATGTATGAAGCTGACGATCGATGCGATCAGAAAACACGATACCGGTTTTATCTGTACCAATATCCAGGAGACAGATCTGGCCGGTCATTCGCAAGACAGTACAGAATACAAGAAGATACTCGAACAGGCTGATGACGGTCTTTCGAAGATCTTACCGCTTTTGGGTGAAGATGATATTCTCATCGTTCAGGCAGATCATGGCAATGATCCGGACAGCGGAAGCAGCAGACACACCAGAGAATATGTTCCGCTTCTCATATATAGAAAGGGACTTCACGGAATCAAAGTCGGCACCAGAAAGACGATGTCTGATAACGGGGCGACTTGTTGCGACTACTTTGGTGTCGATATGCCGGAAAACGGCGCATCATATCTTGACCTGTTAAAGCGCTCTTAGGAAATTACAGAAGTCATTTACGGATGGCGTATTGATCGATTGTATGCGCAACGAGTGAATTTTAGGTGAAAGTTTTCACATTTTCTAAATTTGTGCTTGCATTGACAAAAGTCATCCCATATAATGTTTGGGCAGGAGGAATGCAAAATGAAAAAATTATTAGCTTTATTAGTCTGCGGTCTAATGGCTCTGAGCTTAGTTGCTTGTACATCTAACACAGAACCATCAGGAACAGATACAACAGAACCTACTACAGAAACAACCGGTTCAACAACAGGTGTATCAATGGGTGTAGGTCAATCGACAACTATGTCACCGACAAGTGTTGATGCCGATCACGAAGAAGGTAAAATTGAAGTCAACACAACATATGCTTTATTGGTCGTTGATGGCGAAGGCAAGATCGTCGATCTGCAAGTAGACGTCGCACAGAACAGCTCAACTTGGGATGGTACAGGTACTATCGTAACTGAAGGTCTCCAAGGTACAAAGAGAGAACGTGGCGATGATTACGCTATGAAAGAGACATCAGCTGCAATGGGTAACATTGAAGGTGGTGCTGAATGGTATGAACAAGCTGACGCATTTGAAGAATACTGCATCGGTAAAACAGTTGATGAAGTATTGAATATGGAATTAGGCGGCGATCACAACAGCCCGGTTGATCTTACAACAAGCTGCACGATGAGCGTTGAAGAATTCTTGAATGCGATCGCTGATGCTAACGAACACCTCACAGCTGTTGAAGGTGAAGTAGCTAGCTATGGTTTAGCTTCCCAAACAACAGTTTCTACATCTTCAGCTAGCGCTGATGGTGATGGTTCGGTTCAATACAACGTCACATATGCCGGTGTTGCATTAGATGCTGACGGCAAAGTCTTATTGACAGATATCGACGTTGCTCAAAATACTGCTAAATTCGATACAACAGGTACAGTCTTAAGTGCTGATCCAATCGATTCAAAACAAGATCGTAAGGATGATTACGGCATGAGAAGTGCTTCACCTATCGGTGCTGAATGGTTCGAACAAGCTGCTGCTTTCGAAGAATACTGTGTCGGCAAGACAGCTGCTGAGATCGAAGGTATGGAATTAGGCGGCGACCACAACAGTCCGGTCGATCTGACATCAAGCTGCACGATGGCTGTTGCTGATTTCATCACAGCTATCACAAAAGCTTGCGCTTAATTTAAAAATTCTATAGTAAACGAGCTCCTATTATCATAGGAGCTTTTTTATGTTAGAATAGCGCCGTATGAAAGTCGTTATTCAAAGAGTAAGGTACGCCAGATGCCGGATCGATGGCGAGATATACAGTGCGATCGATCAAGGTTTTATGATCTTAGTCGGGATCAGAGAAGGCGACAGTAAAGATGAAGTCGAAAAGATCGCAAAGAAGGTCAATGGTTTGCGGATCTTTGAAGATGATCAGGGAAAGATGAATCTAGATCTCAAGACGATCGGTGGTTCGATCATGAGCATTTCACAATTTACCTTATATGCCGACTGTGCCAAAGGTAATCGTCCGAGTTTTATAAAAGCGATGAAGCCTGAGCATGCCAATGAATTATATATGTATTTCAATAAGTTATTACAGGACTATGGTCATGAAGTAAAGACCGGTGTCTTTGGTGCTGATATGAAGATCGAGATGATCAATGACGGTCCGGTGACGATCATCATCGACAGTGAGGAGTTATAAGATGATCATCGATGGTTCAAAACTGGCTCAAAGCTATAAAGATGCGCTTAAGGAGAAGATCGCAAAGCTCGACCGAAGACCGAAATTGACAGTCATCCTGATCGGTGACAATAAAGCCAGCATCTCCTATATCAAAAGCAAGCATAAAGCTGCTGCTTATGTGGGGATCGACTTTGAGCTCATAAGAAGAGAAGAGACGATCGAAGAAGCCGAGCTGATCGCTCTGATCGATGAGCTTAATACAGATGATACGGTGGATGGGATCCTAGTCCAGATGCCCTTGCCGTCACATATCGATGACAGGGCGATCATGGATGCGATCGATCCGGATAAAGATGTCGACGGTCTTAATGTGCTCAATGCCGGCAGACTTTCTTTGCGTGAAGATGGTTTTGTGCCATGTACTCCTCTGGGGGTCATGGCGATCTTAAAGGAGATGAAAGTCGATGTCAAAGGTATGCACGCAGTCGTCGTGGGTCGGTCCGATCTTGTCGGATCGCCGCTCAGCAGGTTATTGCTGAATGCCGATGCGACCGTTACTGTCTGTCATGCCAAGACGCAGGATCTGCGATCGATCACCAGGACTGCTGATATCCTGATCATTGCGATCGGCAAAGCGCGCTATATCGACGATACTTACATCAAAGAAGGCGCATATGTCATCGATGTCGGGATCAATCATGCCGATGGGAAATTATGCGGTGATGTCGATTTCGATAAAGTCGTCACCAAAGTAAAAGCGATCACACCGGTACCGAAAGGTGTAGGACCGATGACGGTCTGCATGCTGATGGAAAATGTATATCGGGCATATATGTCAAGAGGTAAGAAATGATAACGGATTATCGATTGGATGATGTCGTTCAGATGAAGAAAGATCACCCGTGCAAAAAAAGCCACTATTGGAAGATCATCCGTTTAGGGGCTGATGTCAAGATCAAATGTATGGGTTGCGGAGCTGTCGTCATTATGGACCGGCCGGAATTTGAACGCAAATGCAAAAAGATCATCGAAAGATCAGAAGGATGATCTTTTTTTATTGATCATTCGATAGATATTGTCGAGGTTTTCGATGATGTCATCGGGGATGACCGATAAGGGATCTTTATTCAATGATGCGGCAGCTTGATTGTGGACATAGGCGGCTGAAATGGCAGCGTTCAATGATGATATACCCTGTGCCCACATACCGGCAGTGATCCCGCAAAGGATATCACCGCTTCCGCCCTTTGCCAGTTTGCTCGTCGGATTATCTAAAAGGTAGTATTCGTCTTTATTGGCAATGATCGATCTTGCGGATTTTAGGATGATCGTCGCTTTGGCGTCTTTTTCAAAGAAAGAGACAAGTGCTTTAGGAGGATCATCGATGATGTCTTTGGTACTGATGCCGGTCATATAGCTCATCTCTTTAATGTGTGGGGTATAGATGACTTCGGCTTTGATCTCTTCGATCTGATCCATGAAAAAGAGCGCATCAGCATCGACGACTACCTCTTTGTCAAGTTTCAGGATATCTTTTAAGATCATTGCAGTCGCTTCACTTCGCCCCATCCCATTACCGATGGTTATGATGTCATAATTATCAGCGAAATCCGTGATCGTCTTATCATATACCATAAA
>CASEHR010000058.1 GCA_949287785.1 uncultured Bacillota bacterium
TGGACGCGACCGGCAAAGTGACCGCCATAGGTGCGGGCACTGCAACCATCACCGTCACCACAGCTGACGGCGGCAAAACCGCCACCTGTGTCGTGACCGTGACGGCCGCCACGGTTTCCGTCACGGGCGTGTCGCTGGACAAGACCGAGTTGTCCCTTACCGTGGGCGACACCGAGACCATCACTGCTACGGTAGCTCCCAATAACGCCACCAATAAAAAAGTGACATGGAGCAGTAATGATCCAAGCATTGCCAAAGTAGACGCCAATGGTAAAGTAACTGCTATTAGTCCTGGTACAGCTATTATTACGGTAACAACTACAGATGGATCCAAGACTGCTTCATGTACTGTAAATGTAGTAAAAGATAATACAGTCAACAATAAACCATCTATAAGACCTTCAAAACCAAAAGACGAACTTCCATCAAATACCGATGAATGTCAAAAGAGATTTGGCGAAGATTATATCTATTCTGATACGTATGGTGCATGTATCATCAAATATATGGTCGTAGATACATCGGCGAGATAAGTTTACCGGATCTTTAAATGCCTTTTTAAGTCAGCTATCAATGGTCTATGACATATACTCTGAGTCCATATGGCTTCAGATGTTTGTGCCGATTTAAGATCGATGAGTGGAATCTGCCTAAAGGAGCTGATATATCACATATCAATTTCTCTGTTCCAAAGCGGCAATTGTCATAAGACTTTTTGATGAAGGTATCTGAGAATATAAAACCGTGCAAGTTGATTGCGTATTGATCATTTGTACGGTTTACTATATTCTCGCAAAAGATAAAAATATCGTCCTTTAAAACTCATCAAAGACAACTACTATAAACGGATTGTCGAAAAAAACGATTCTATACAAAAAAACTCAACATAATTCATCTCAACAACCCCCATTTTCCTTCTCCAATTGTCTGTGTTTTAAGGATTTCTGATGTCAAAACGTTATTCATAACAAGATCAGATCTGAATCACAGCGATTATTTGGAAACTGACTACTGATCGTCCTTGCGTTTATAATTACTGAAACTTATTGGGATTATATATAATCGATATATGCTACTTAAACACTGAAATATCAGATAGTATACAAAAAGCTCCCTAAGGAGCTGATCTTATAAAATGGTGGAGGCTAAGGGACTCGAACCCATGACCCCTTCCACGTCAAGGAAGTGCTCTCCCAACTGAGCTAAGTCTCCGTGCCAAAATATATTATCAAATATAGAAATGAATTGCAAGTTATGTTATAATAATTATCGCGTCGGGATGTAGTACAGCTTGGTAGTACACTTGCTTCGGGAGTAAGGGGTCGCAGGTTCAAATCCTGTCATCCCGACCATTTATCTGATTATGATAGCTGTTGATATTCAAGATGTGATCGATAGTATCCGGATGCAGAGTGATTTTGTCCATCTCTTGTTTGATAAAGATACTTATGGTTTTATTGAAATAACCGATGATAACGAAGTATTTGGTGATGGTTTCAATGGTCTTGATTTTGAAGAAGCTATGGATATTATCGAAAGCGATGATAAACGTTTTATTCCTTTGCCGTCATCATTCGAAGTCAATGCTTATGGCATGATCGAAGATTTTATCACTACGCTGGACAGGGATATGCAAGAGGAATTCTATATCGTCATCAGAGGTAAAGGCGCTTTTCGGCGCTTTAAAGATCTGGCTTTCTTAAAAGGCGTTATCGATGAATGGTATGATTTTGAATATGCCGCTATAAAAGATATAGCTATCGCCTGGTGTGACAGAAATCAGATCGCATATATTGAAACAAGTCCGATCAGTAAAGATTAGAATACTGGTCGTTTTTTATTTGGAGGTACATATGAATTATCAGGAAATACTCAATTCAGCCAGACAGAATATCGGTCCTTATTGCAAAGCCTGTCCGGTATGCAACGGAAAAGCCTGCGGTAATCTGATGCCGGGACCAGGCGCAAAAGGCAACGGTACAGGTGCTGTCCGTAACTACGACAAATGGCAGGAGATCCTTTTGAACATGGATACGATCCATGCCAACGAAAAGATCGATACACGCTTCAGTCTATTTGGTCATGATTTTGATATACCGGTATTTGCCGGACCCGTCGGAGCAGTCAAACTCCACTATGGCGATCAGTATACCGATCAGGAATACAATGATATTCTGGTCACAGCCTGTAAAGAAAACGGTATCCTGGCCTTTACCGGTGATGGTACTGATCCGGGTGTCGTCAAAGCCGCAACAACCACGCTGATAAAAAATAACGGTATCGGTATTCCAACGATTAAGCCATGGCATATCGATATCGTCAAACAGAAGATCGATGAAGTCATGCAAAGTGACCCGCTGGCAATCGCCATGGATATCGATGCCTCCGGTCTGCCTTTTTTGAAAGATCAGGATCCACCGGCCGGCTTCAAGACGACTGATGAATTAAAAGCCATTATCGACCTCACGGATAAACCTTTTATCGTCAAAGGCATCATGACTGTGAGTGGCGCAAAAAAAGCCCTTGAAGCAGGGGCTGATGGAATAATCGTCTCCAATCACGGCGGAAGAGTGCTGGATAACTGCCCGGCAACTGCAGAAGTACTCGAAGAGATCTGCCGCTATGTCGACAAACGGATGATCGTTCTGGTCGATGGTGGTATTAGGACCGGTCTTGATATCTTTAAGGCTTTGGCTCTTGGTGCTGACGGAGTTCTTATCGCTAGAACGTTTGTGAACGTCGTATACGGTGCAAGGGATGAGGGCGTCAAAGTATATGTGCAGAAACTGCAATCAGAACTGATGGATGCGATGGCAATGTGTGGCGCAAAAGATATGAACTCAATAAATCGTTCGATGATCAGGACTTCAAAATGAAGTCCTTTTTATTATCTTGCGCATGACTACTTCCAAACCGGACACGATAACGATACCGATGACGATCGCTCCGACATCGGTAAAGGTCCTGATCGCATCCTGCAGAGCTAAAGACATATCACCGCTGATGAAATCCAAGACAGTATAATACATCATACCACCTGGTACCAAAGGTACTAACGGCGATATCAGAAGGATCGTCGTCGGACATTTCAGGATCCGCGCCATTACCGCCGCAAAGACTGATATGGCCATACTGGCGCATAATAACGCGACTGTCGATCCGTATGGGCTCAGAAGGATGTTGTATAGTGTTCCGCCCAGCATACCATTGACCGATGCGGCAATGAGTTTTTTGCCCCGCAGATCAAACATGATCCCAAAGCCTAAAGATGCCAGAAAATTCATCAAAGCGATAAACATCTTAGACCCCTCCGATCAGAAGTACGACACCACTGCCTAAAGAAACAGCAACAGCGATGAAAATAGCTTCGATCGCTCTTGTAATACCTGAGATCAGATCACCGTTGACACTGTCTCGCACCGCGTTGGTGATTATAAGACCCGGTACCAGCAACATGATCGATGCGATGATGATGATATCGCGATCGACCGGAAAAATACTGCTTATAAGCATGCTTAGAGCTGTCAAGATAGCACCGGAAAAGATATTCTTTAAGAAACTGCCAAGCTCGATCTTGGAAACAAGCTTATCGAACGCCATGACGATCGCCCCGACAACAAGCGAACACAATGCCTCATAGATACCACCGCCAAAGATAAAACCAAAACTGAACGAAGCTATAGCTGCAGCCAAAATGATGATCCGATCGGAATAACCTTCGGTATTCTCGATCGCATCAAGTCTCTTATCCAGCTCATCAAGAGCTATCGGCTGAGCACATATCTCACGTGATAGCGTATTTATGACATCGATCTTGTTAAGGTCATACGATGATGTGTATATTCTTTTGATATTGTGGAAAAGACCCTCCCTATCCTCAAAAGAGAATGAGATGATCAAAAGTGACGGTGTTACATAAGCATCGATAACACCGGCACCATAAGCTTTGCATATCCTTTGCATCGTATCCTCTACCCGATGGACATCTGCTCCGCTTTTAGTAAGAATGACACCGATACGTGTCAATACCTTAGCCAGTCTGTCGCCATAATCCTTTTCCATGTCACGATTATATATAGCTTTATAAAATATTAAAAGTCTTTCATGACAAATATCCACCTGGTTTGTCACATTATCGATATGATCAACTATCTAATTTTTTTGACGCTGATCTGATTTCTCGGATGGTGGAGGCTAAGTGACTGTACACTTTCTGAAGCAAGCGGATCCTCTCAGCGATTTAACTTATTGGTCTCAATCATAATTTAGCCCAAGCGCAATATCAGAACCACACATTTTTATTAAGAGATATTTCAGTCAGTAAGAATAAAACTGACATCATTATGAAATATCATAATGATACCCGGTTTTGATCTGGCAGTATTTTTGGGAATCTTTTGGGAACTGACTGACGACTGTCTTTGTCATTCGTATATACCAAAACATATTGGTATTGCATATTTAATAAATATATGCCACTTAAAAAGTACTTAAATATCAAATAGTATACAAAAAAAGCTCCTTAGGGAGCTTATCTTATAAAATGGTGGTCCCCGAGGGACTCGAACCCTCGACCCACTGATTAAGAGTCAGTTGCTCTACCAACTGAGCTAGGGGACCGCAGCTCAAATATATTAACATATTTTAATATCCAATACAATAAATAGATTGATTTAAATAAAAAAATCACCGTATGGTGATCAGATAACACAATGGTGACTAGTACGGGATTCGAACCCGTGAATGCCGCCGTGAAAGGGCGGTGTGTTAAGCCGCTTCACCAACTAGCCATAATAAATGGCGCCTAAAACAGGGCTCGAACCTGTGACCTAACGGTTAACAGCCGTTTGCTC
>CASEHR010000059.1 GCA_949287785.1 uncultured Bacillota bacterium
TTCATCATGTATTTTTCCATCTTCGACTTTATCTGTTGCGCCAAGCCCGTTTTCCGTAATTATCATCGGAAGTCTGTATCTGTCATATATTACTTCAAGATAGTAGCGAAGTCCTTTTGGATCATATGACCAGCCCCATTCAGAGTATTCCAAATACGGGTTTCTTGCTCCGTTTGCAAAGTTGCCTTGTACCATATCCACGACATCATGTGTTGTCACGAGATTTGTCATATAGTAAGAGAATGTGTAGAAATCGACCGTACCCTCTTTTAATTCTATAAAATCACCGGGTTCCGTAGCTATATTGGCATCGTACTCTTCCCAAAGACGCTTGGCGAATACCGGATATTCACCGAATACTTGCACATCCCCGGTATAGTAGATTCCCTTTTCCCAGCGATATCTCGTCTCCAGAATATCATCAGGATCACAAGTCATCGGATAATTAGGAATACCACAGATCATTGATCCGACTTTATTCTCAGGATCTATCTCATGAGCTAATTTAACTGTTCGGGCATTAGCCACAAGCATGTTGTGAATGATCTGGAAGCTTTCCTGATGTGTTTCCTTTGTGGATATATTGCCGAACATATCCAACATCAACAGATAATCATTCATTTCGTTGAAAGGAAGCCACCATCTGACCAAACCTTTGAACTCTTCAAGACATGTCTTGGCAAACTTCATATAAAGATCGATGATCTCTCTATTTGACCAGCCGCCATACTTATTTTCAAGATGTAAAGGCAGATCGCCATGGAAGATCGTCACTAATGGTTCGATCCCATACTTATGAAGTTCTCTGAATACATCTTTATAGAATTCGATTCCTTTTCTGTTCGGCTCATCTTCTTCACCATCAGGGTAGATTCTCGGCCATGAAATAGATAATCGAAACATCTTAAAGCCCATTTCAGCGAACAATTTGATATCTTCTTTATATGTATGATAGAAATCGATCGCTTCGTGACTTGGATAGTAGTATCCATCAAGAACAGCTTGTTTTGCGCCTTCTGGAAGCATTCCTCCTAAATTTGAAGGAATGGCACCAGGTTTACCGTCTTTATCGATAAAAGTTATTTCTCTTCTTTTTTGGAATGAACCGGCAGTCTTGCAGTCCGTTATTGCAAGTCCTTTACCATCTACATCATATGCTCCTTCTATCTGCGTCGCCGATGTAGCTCCACCCCAATAAAAACCTTTAGGAAAGCGTACCATTTTATTCTCCTTTTTATTCTCTGTTTATATAATGCAATCCAAGAACATTTTCTGCCATAAAAAGCTCAGAGTTGATCGTCATCAAAGTATCCTGAGAATGAATAAACAACATTGTCAATCTTTGGTTTTCATTCATCACGGTATTCTGAATGACTTCTGTCTGCAATCTGTGTGCCTTGGTTATATTTTCTCTGGCCACCGCAAGTATCTCTTTTACCTTTTTATAACTTTCGCCTTTTTGAGCAGCTATAAAAGCTTCATTGACGCATGTCCGGCAATCGCCGGCATGCAGTATGATCTTCATAGCCAGCTCATTTAATTCTTTTGCACTATATTCGACCATGATATCTAACTACTTTTCTCCTTCCAATGCCGCTGCAGCTTCTTCAGTCTTTCCTTCATCCTGGATCAGACATTGCTTATCATAGACCTTGAAGAAAGGATAATAGATGACTGCGATCACTACGAAGCATACAATATGTAACAATAAACCACCGATAATATTGCCGGTTGCGAGTGGTGCATATAATATAGACGGCATACTTACACGGAACGGTTCAACAGGAACAGCAATCAATCCTAAAGAGAAAGTAAACCATACTATCAAACAGTTCGCTAATCCGGCTACCCAGAACGGTATCATCAAAATAGGGTTGAAAGCTACCGGTGCACCATATACAACAGGCTCGTTGATATTGAAGATAGAAGGGATCAAAGCAGCGCGTCCAACCGCTTTCAAACGTTGTGATTTAGCTAAGAAAGCCATAAAGATACACAGGGCTAACGTTGCTCCTTGTCCACCAATAAAGCACATCTGGAAGATCTCATAGGTATGGCAATTTGTCGCTGCCAATCCTTGCGCAACCAATGCTTCATTAGCGCTTTGACCTTCCATCCATATCAAAGACATCAACGGATACAAGATCCACGCTGATATACCGAATGAGTAGAAGAATAAGACCATCACTACAACAAGTAAGAAACCCCAGAACGATTGCGCAAATAAGGAAATAGGTGATATCAAACTACGGAATGCTTCGATAAGGTCAAAGTGCAGACCGAAAGTCATCGTGATACCAAACAACAGACACAAAGTCCAAGGAATAATCGAATTGAACCAAGTGACGATAAATGGTGGAAGTGTCGTATTCTCTTTGAAGAAAGAGAACTTCGCGAAAATGTTAAAGACGATCGCTGTCAGGTATCCGGAAACAAGCGCATTTAACATACCACCAGCACCGAGGTTAGCGGTCGACAACACTAGATTACCGGCTTCGTCGTAGCTTGGGAAGATCAATAACAGGAACAGACCCAAACCTGCAAGACCAGCTTGCCTTGAAACCTTACGCTGTCTTTTCTTTTCCATTATTACACAAGGCAGCTCATAAGCTAAGAAAAGACCAAACAGACCAAACGAGAAATTGCTTAGTTGTGTCAAGTCAGGTAAAAACTCGAGACCAAAACCCCTAAGAACCCCGATGAGAGTAGCGACAGATCCTACAAGAGTAGCAGGAACAGCCGCCAGGATTGCTTCTTGAGTAGCACTGATCCATACATTCTGTCCGACTTTCTGAATAATCGGTGCAATGTGCTGCTCAACAAACTTCATGAATTTTTGCATAAATTATCCCCTTTCTGTAAACTCTAATTTTTGAATAGTTTCAACGCTTGATCGATCAGGCCTTCACCATTTAAAGATCCGTATACATCGCCATCGATAAGCACAACAGGAACGCCGTATTCATCAGCAATATCCTTTAAAGCAGGCAAACGATGTGCAAAGTGAGGACCGACCATCACAAGATCGATCTCATCCATATAATCTTCGACCTCTGATTCGGCACATGCCTTTACATCGATTGATAGACCACGGGCTTTAGCGGCAGCTGTAGCATTATTAGCCATAAAGCCGCTCGAAGCACCCGATCCGCAGCAGAGCATAATTCTCTTCATAACAATTCCTCTTCTTTCTTTGTAATTAAATGATATAAACGTGAAATCATATCCTCAAACATATCATCGTTCCACCATTAGGAACTGTAATTTTATTTGAATGGCTTACTGGGTAAATGCGATTATTTTTATATAGGAAAGTACTATGAACAAGACTCAGAAATTAGTTAAATATCTCCAAGATAAAGGCGATTGGACGAAAAGCTCCGAATTGGCAGCTTCTTTTAATGTTTCGGATCGCCAGATTCGAAAATATATATCTAATATAAACAGTGTTGTAAAATTGATCCAGTCAGGTCCGTTAGGATACAGAATCGACAACTCGAAGATCAATGATTTCATTACAAAACAGAATACATCTTCCACAGAAAAGGAAAGAAGGCAAAAATATATAATCCAGAAGCTTGTTACTTCGGTTAATGGAATTGATATTTTTGATATTGCAGATGAACTGTACGTCTCTGAAAGTTCAATAAAAAAAGATATCCAGAGTCTAAAGCCATTCTTATCAAAATGCCACATATCGATAAAGCGCAGTCATAATACAGTAACTTTAGACGGCAACGAAGAAAACAAGCGAAGATTGATGTACTATCTCGTCCAGGACTATAACTTCAACACGAATATATATGACGATAATTCAAAACTATTTGACCTTGATTATAATTATCAGGAAATAAAAAACGGGATCGTCCAATCGCTTAAAAAGTATAACCTGATCTGCAATGACTATGCCTTAAATAACATGACTATACATTTAGGCATCATTCTGAAACGATTGAAAGACGGATATCAGCTTGAAGGTATAGTCAAAGATGACAGCGTAGCCGGCTTGGATATCTATAAAGCAGCGGTGGATATTTCCTGCTGGATCAAGAAGCATTTCAATATTGAACTGTCTGAAGCTGAACTGATCAATATATCGCTTATTTTTAAAAATAACATCAATCAATTCAAACAGCTGAATTACAATGAACTGGGATTACACAATATAAATCAATATGTTGATCAGCGATATATCGATATAACCAAAAAGCTGATTCAAAGAGTTGAAGAGAACTACTATTTACAGCCTTTTAAAGAAGAATTCCAGACAAAATTCATCCTACATATCCAAAACCTATTTTTTAGAGCCAAGAATAATTTTCGCGTTAAAAATCCACTCGCAGATATTATAAGGACAAACTATCCGCTGATTTACGATATCGCAGTCTTTGTGGCTAAAGAGCTGCACACCCAATACGACATTACTTTAAATGAAGATGAAATAGCCTTTATTTCTTTTCACATCGGATCCTATTTCGAGAATAACGCTTTCATAAAACTAACAAGGGTCAATTGTGCTTTCATTTACACAGATTATTATGATTTTTACAAAATCACATTAGACCGCATTAAACAGAAGTTTAAAGATAAGATTTCAATTGTCAGCATCTCTCCTTTAAACCGATTCAATAATATACTAAGTGATGATATTGACTTGCTTATTCTGCCGCTCGGTTTTCAATATGATACCAACACCCCTAAAATAACCATCAAGCCCTTTCCTGATGAAAAAGATTGGGACAACTTAGAAAAAACTATTTACGGAATCTCACAAAAGAAGCAAAAAAGAGAATTGAGAGATTATATTCTCAACTTCTTCAGTGAAGAATTATATTTGAAGAATCCAAACTACACCGATGGATTTGATGCCGTAAAGAAAATGAATGATCGTCTGATGGAACTGGGTTATGTCGACAAAGATTTTTTGGATGATGTTTTAAGCAGAGAAGAACTCTCAACCACTGCATTTAATGGAATCGCCGTCCCTCATACATTAACAGCCAGGAGCACTTATAGAAGTTTTATTTATATAGCAATATTTAATAATGGCATTCAATGGACTGATGAGAAGTATGTGAATGTCATCATGATGATAGGTACCAACAAGAATTCCAGAAAACTGTTCTTGAAGTTTTTCGACCAGTTGATAAAGATTTTCGATACCCAGGCAAATATCAATCTACTTCTGAACACTGAAAATTTCAATGATTTCTATATTGCACTTGATTCCCTGTTTTCAGAATAAAGGAGGATATAAACATGAGTTTTCCAGAAGGATTTTTATGGGGAGGAGCTACTTCGGCATGTCAGCTTGAAGGAGCATTTGATAAAGGAGGTCGTGGCCTTGCTACGACCGATATGGTGATCTACACACCAAAAAACGAAAGACTGGATAAAGGTATTGAGATCACCGAAGAACAACTGCAATACCGCAAATTGCATCCGGATGAATTTTTCTTTCCAAAAAGGCACGGCAATGACTTCTATCATCACTACAAAGAAGACATAACCTTATTTGCCGAAATGGGCTTTAAAGTTTTTAGGATGTCAATCTCTTGGCCGCGGATCTATCCTAATGGGATAGATGATAAACCTAACGAAGAGGGTTTAAAGTTTTATGACGATGTATTCAATGAACTGAAGAAATATGGCATAGAGCCTTTGGTAACCCTTCTCCACTACGATATACCACTCTATCTTTGCGAACATTATAATGGATTCGAAAGTCGTAAAACGGTTGACTGTTTCGTAAAATACTGTAAAACGGTTTTTGAACGTTATAAACATGTTGTCAAATACTGGCTTACATTCAATGAAATAAACATTACTCTGGGCAGTCCATACTGCGGATGTGGCGCGTTAATGGAAAAGAGTAAAAGAGATGAAAAAAACTTTAAGTACCAGCTAACACATAATCAATTTGTTGCCAGCGCATTGGCTGTCAAGGCAGCGCATGATATTAATCCGGACATGAAGGTCGGATGCATGATCTGCAGACTGGAAAAATATCCATACAGTCCTGATCCGAAAGACATATATCAGACTATGTTTGAAGATCATCTGAATTATTTTTATATTGATGTACAGGTAAAAGGTGAATACCCCTATTACATGAAACGACTGTTCGAAGAGAATAATATACATATCGATATGGAAGAAGGTGATCTTGATATAATTAAGGATGGTGTCGTTGATTTTATATCGATCAGTTACTACATGACTTATGTATGTAAATACAATCCAAAAGTCGATCTTATAAATGCCGGCAGTCTAATAGCTCCTATTAAAAATCCATATCTGAAAAATACCGACTGGGGTTGGCCGATCGATCCAATCGGCTTCAGAACAACTCTCAACAATCTATACGATCGTTATCATAAGCCTATTTTCATCGCTGAAAACGGCATTGGATGCAATGATGTTGTCGATGAAGACGGCTATATCCACGATCCTTATCGCGTTGAATTCTACCGTGCTCATATTGAACAGCTTCACGAGGCTATTAAAGATGGTGTAGATGTATTCGGCTATGCCATGTGGGGACCGATCGACATTGTCAGTAACTCGACTTCAGAGATGTCAAAGCGCTATGGCTTCATATATGTAGATGCAGACGACTATGGAAACGGCTCATATAAACGAATGCGTAAAGACTCTTTCTATTGGTATAAAAAAGTGTGTGAAAGCAACGGTGAAGATCTGAGTTAGAATATTTGCCATTCATTGATCAGACTATCCTCCTAAACTGTAAGAATTTCTATTCTATAAAAATTTCTTACAGTTTTTATTTACTCTTTGAAATCTCAATAAAATGTATTCTACTTGCAGATACCATCAGAAAATTTACACATATATTATTGTCGATTATGTTTGTAGATGCCGGAAACGAACTAATAATTTAGATCGAAACACTACTAAATCACTTTATTCAGCAGCTTGCCCATTCTTCTCATGCGCATCTATTTCCGTCAGAGCAGCAGCCAGATCGTGTGGTATATAGCTGACTGCGATCTTTGAACTGTATGGCAGAGCATTGAAGTTCTCTAACCATTCGATCGTTTCTTCAGAAAGTCTGCTCTTTGGAACCGAATATTCAAAATACTCTATTGTTTCTTCTTTGCTGATATTTGCTGTGCATGAGGTTATTACTACAACAAGACAGATCATAAGGATCATTCTTCTTACCATAACGGTTTTCCTTACCTGACTTATGTTTTGAAGACATCTTACAATATTTTTGAACTTTGAAGAAATGAGGCTTAACATGAGTTCAATTTCTCCTTCCCGATATGTACAGTTTAGCATGTAAAAGTGAAAAAGATGAATATATCTTTCATATACGAGATTAAATCTTATGTAAAACACAGCGAATGATTCTGGCTGTATATACAAAATTAAATCCCAGCCTATCTTAGCTGGGATCTTATAAAGAACGTTTTTGATATGGTCGGGATGACAGGATTTGAACCTGCGACCTCTTGCACCCCATACAAGCGCACTACCAAGCTGTGCTACATCCCGCTAAGAAGATTATAGCATAATCAGTAAGATCATAGCAGCACATACTCATTATGTGCCGGGGAACTCGATATAATTTCGTGGTCTATATACAAATTGAGCTATGTGATATCACATAGCTCAACTGAATAATTCATATATTGATCATCCGTCAATCGAGATTAAAGATCAAAAGATATTTATCGACTATTTCTTTTGAACGTACTTCAAGCTATCGAGGATGACAGCGACGATGATGATGATACCGGTGAAGACGAATTGCAAGTTCGTATCGATACCAAGAACAGTCAAAGCATAAGTCAGCGCCGTAAAGATAAGAACACCGACGACAACACCAGAGATCTTACCGATACCACCGGTAAATGATACACCACCGACAACACAGGCAGCGATCGCATCAGTTTCCCATCCCTGACCATATGCAGCAGAACCTGAACCGGTCATACGCATACATTCTAACCAGGCACCGAATCCGTAAAGGATACCGGCTAAGATAAAGGCTCCGACAGTAACTTTCATGACTGATATACCAGATACGCTGGCTGCTTCCGGATTACCACCTACAGCATACAGATTCTTACCGAATGTCGTCTTGTTCCAGATGAACCAGACGATCGCGATAGCAGCTACTGCCCACAGGATGATCGTCGGGAAACTGCCTAAACGCGGAATGACCATCTTAGGAATATCCGATTCGATAGCACCGAAAGATACACCCTTGGTCGCATAAGTGATAAGACCGAAGATGATAAGCATATTACTCATCGTAGAAATGAATGGGTGGATCTTGAAACGAGCTGTGAAGAAACCGGCGATCGTCGTAAATACTGTACATAAGAGTACTGAAACGACTAAAGCCAGAATGATCTTAGCGATTGCCGGCAGGGTTGTGAAGTCAAATACATGACCGAAGACCATACCGGTATTGATGCCCTGGTGCATGATGATCGTACATGCCGTAATACCCATACCGACCATACGTCCGATCGACAGGTCAGTACCAGCCAACAAGATCAGTCCGGCAACGCCTAAAGCGAGGAACATACGTGGTGATGCCTGCTGAAGGATATTGAGGACGTTGTTCAAGGTCAACAGTTGTGTACCGCCTTTGATGACCGGTGTAATGATACACAAGGCGATGAAAATAATGATGATCGCAATATACAGACCATTGCGCAGCAAGAATTGCTTCGTATCAAATGTGTAAACGTAGTTCTCCCGTTTCTGAAGGAATTTCTCATTCAGATTAAAGTGCGAAAGGGTCAGAAGGTCGATCAGGTGTGTTTTGTGCATAAAAGCTTCGTGCTTTCTGTCTTTAGCAGCCTGGATCGCTTTATCACGATCGAGTTTCGCATCGAAACGACGATTCTTGTAGACGTATTTTTCGTCTTTGATCTCTTGCGCATCGGTGAGTTTTGCCAGATTGGCTTTATGCTCTTCTTCAAGACGAGTCAATGCCTTTGCGTAGTCTTCGTTAGCTTTCTTCTTTTCTTCCGCCGCGCTCTCAGATACCGGACCATAGTAGGTATTGAAATGCTGGTCGATATAACTGCGGGCATCTTTGATCAAAGCCGCCACTTTATCTTTGTTTTTGGCTTCGACTTCTTTTGCCTTGGTCAATTCACCCTGAAGTTTTTTTCTGCGTTCTTCTTTTTCACTTTTTGTATAGACGCGATCTTTTTTCAAGCTGTCAAGCTCACCCTGGATCGCTGTTACTTTAGCTGTTCCGTCTTTTCTCAGCTCATCGATCTGCGCCTGGATCTTAGCGACATGATCATCGATCGGCTTGACAAGAGCAGCTTCTTCCTCTGCTGTAAGGATCTTATTTGTATTTGCCATATTCTCTCCCCGTTTATCCTATAGATATTTTGCACTTAATCTTAATAACTCTTCCTGATCGGTCTTTTTAGTATCGACGATACCGGCCAGACGTCCGTTGGACATGACACCGATACGGTTAGTGATACCCAAGATCTCCGGCATCTCACTTGAGACGACGATGATCGTCTTACCTTGTTTTGCCATTTTGACGATCAGTTCATAGATCTCATACTTAGCTCCGACATCGATACCGCGGGTCGGTTCATCCATCAGGAAGACCTGCGGATCAGTCTCCAGCCATTTACCGAAGATGACCTTTTGCTGGTTACCGCCCGATAATGATGTGATCGCATCATCCGGTCCCATACATTTGGTATTCATCGTCTTTATCTCATCCGATGTTGCCCGGACCATCTTCTGGTTGGACAGTGCCGGACCCTGATAATACTGTCTGAGGTTGGCGATCGTCGTATTGAAGGTAAGGTCGGTCTTCAAGAATAAGCCGTTAGCCTTTCTCTCCTCGGTGATCATCGCAAATCCATGTTCGATCGCTTCCTTGGCGCTGTTGAAATTCATCAGACGACCCTTGAAATAGACACGGCCGGCAGCTCTTGTCCTGACTCCGAAGATCGTTTCAAGCAACTCCGTACGACCGGCTCCGACAAGGCCGTATAAACCAAAGATCTCACCCTCCCGGACATCAAAACTGATATCCTGAAGATATGGCTTATACTTTGTCGAGATCTCCCTGATCGAAAGGGCGGGTTCTCCCGGTGTATTGTCGATCGGCGGGAAACGGTTATCCAGCGATCTTCCGACCATCGCCGATATCAGTTCATTCATATTGGTCTCTTTGGTATTCTTACTCATGACGAGCTTACCATCACGCAATACCGACACATCATCACAGATCTCAAAGATCTCATCCATCTTATGCGAGATGTAGATAAAAGAGATACCCTGATCCTTTAACATCCGCATCATGCTGAATAGTTTTTCTACTTCTTGTGTCATAAGCGATGATGTCGGTTCATCCAATACGATGACTTCAGCATTGTAAGACATCGCTTTAGCGATCTCGACCATCTGCCTTTGTGATACCGACATATTCCTCATCGGCTGATCCAAATTGACAGTCATACCCAATCTTCTGAAAAGATCGGTGGCTGTTCTTTTCATCTGCCCCTCATCGACGACGCCCGATCTTGTCGGATAACGGCCCAGAAACAGGTTATCCAAAACATTGCGTTCAAGACATTGGTTCAGTTCCTGGTGGACCATGGCGATCCCGTTTTCCAAAGCGTCCTTAGGTCCGGAAAAGCTGATCTCTTTGCCGTTGAGAAAGATCGTACCTTCATCTTTCTGATAAGTACCGAAAAGGCACTTCATCATCGTCGACTTACCGGCACCGTTTTCTCCCATCAGGCCCATGACCGTCCCTTTTCTGACATCGAGACTGATCTTATCAAGGACCCTGTTTCGGCCGAAAGACTTGCTCATCCCCCTGATCGATAAGACGTAATCATTTTGCTTATCTGTCATAATTCTCTCCTATATGCCATCGGCATATCATCCAACCAAACTTTTGATTGGAAGATATCCCGTTGTTTACAAAATTAATCTTCTCACAATATAAGCCACAAAGGAGAATTGCTTCTCCTTTGTGGACTTAAGAGCTTTTTTAATATCCGATTATTGGTTAAGAAGTGCTGTGTATGATGCAGCGTTATCTGTCTTGACCATGTTGATGCAGAATGCATCGTATTGGCTTGGGTTACCTAAACGGTTAACGATGTTGGATTCATTCTGACCATCACCACCGATGTATTCGACATTCAGATTTAATAAGTCATCATACTTTTGGAGCAACGGTTGATATGTTGCGCTTAAGAAGTTATCTGATGAATTGTAGATATCTAACCAGACATTCTTTGTCGGATGAGCAGTAGCATCTAATTGGTTGCTGACTGGCGCATATGGAACTGTTGAATCCAAGAAGTCTTCATAGTTTTCACCTGTAACAGCAACATTCAATGCATAGTATGAACGTGATTCTTCATCATAGTAGTAAACATCTTCTGACAATGTGTTGCCGGCATCATCAGCTGTTGAGATACCTGTGTTGATGTCAACACCGTCAAGAGCGTTACGGACAAGTCTCAAAGTTAAGTAAGCCTGAACGTCAGCGTGTTGTGAAATAGTACCTCCGTAACCTTCAGCGATAGCAGCAACAGCATCAGCGTTAGCATCATAACCGAATGTAGGAACACCTTCAGCTTTTGACCAGCCATTGAACATAGCCATACCCATACCATCGTTGTTGGAGATGACAAGATCGATCTGATCGCCCATTGAAGCTGACCATGTGCTGATAGCATTACCAGCTGTAGGAGCATCCCATGTAGCACCTGATGAGTTCTTCATTTCCTGTGAAGCGAGCTCACGGACGATATATGTTGTATCACCAACTGTGATCTCACCATCTTTGACGACTGTTGATGAACCATCGGTGTTTGTACCGACAGCATCAGAAACGATACCGTTTTCGCCTTCAACACCTGTGCCTAAAGCGCTGCGGACACCTCTTGTACGAGCGATCGAGTCATTGTGACCGATATCACCGATAGCTAATACATAACCGATGATGCCATCACCATTACGGTCAAGGCCTTCGATATTATTGTTGATGTAATCCAAGACCATCTGACCTTGTAATTCAGCACCCTGGTTAGCATCGAAACCAACGTAGTATGTATTACCGTTGAATGACAATGCTTCCATATCTAATTCACCTGTTGTTGAGTTAGATGGTTGACGGTTGAACCAGATCAATGGTTTTTCGTTGTTTGCTACTTCGGAAGTCGTACCGCCGCTTGTTGATGGTGTCGATGTGTCACCTGAACAACCGACTAAAGCGAAGACCATGAAGATAGCGAGAGCTAGTGCCAAAAATTTTTTCATTTCTTCTAATAGTTCCTTTCTTTTTGACTCTTGATGAGCAAGTAACCGCTTACTCATCAACCAAAGTTATTATAAGAAAAAAATTTTAAACTGTAAAGGCTTACAATTTATCCTTCTAAACTTAATTTAAGTTTTTTCATTAAACCATCCTTAAACTATTGCGGCAGTCAGCAGTTATGCACATTTTATGCACCATGATATTTCAGTTAGAATTCACAATTCTCTGACTCGACGCCCGGAGCTTGTTGTATAATCTAATCATGTTTGAAATGATAACCAGAACCTTTATCAAAGATTATCAGAATACCGATGATCCTTCTGTCCGTACCCGTTATGGGATCCTGAGCAGTATCTTATCGATCATCCTCAATCTGATCCTGGTAATCTTCAAGATGGTCTTCGGAAAGATCACCGGCAGCGTTGCGATCACCGCCGACGGCCTCAACAACCTCAGCGATATGGGTTCAAATCTCGCCAGTCTTTTTGGCTTCAAACTGGCAAATAAACATCCTGACCGTGAACACCCTTATGGTCATGGCCGGATCGAATACATCGTCGGTATGATCATCGCTTTCCTGATCATCTATGTCGGTATGACTTCCTTTTTCGATAGTCTTGGAAAACTCTTCGATCCTGAGGAAGTGACCTTTTCGTTTCTGGCAGTCATCGTGCTGATATTCGCTATCCTGATCAAATCCTACATGAGCTATTTCAATATCAAAGCCGGTACGAAGATCGATTCCGAAACGCTGATCGCTGCCGGCAAAGACAGCCGTAACGACGTCATATCGACCACCGCTACCCTTATCAGCATGTGTCTTGTCCCGTTCAGCAGTCTGCCTTTTGACAGTATCATCGGCATCATGGTGTCGGTCTTTGTCATCAAATCGGGCATCGATATCTTCCGTTCGACCATGGACCCGCTTTTAGGACTGGCGCCGGACCGAAAACTGGTCAAGGAGATCGAAGAATTCATCAAAAAGTATCCGATCTGCCTTGGCATCCACGATCTGATGATCCATGACTATGGTCCGGGCAGGCGTTTTATGACTGTCCATATCGAAGTCGATGCCGCAAAGGATATCATGGCTACCCATGATGCGATCGATCTCATTGAAAGGGAAGTCCTTAAGCATTTCGGCATCCTGACCACTGTCCATATGGATCCGATCGACACCCATGATGAAAAAGTCAGTGCCTTGAAAGAAGTCGTAAAGAAGATCGTCAAAGAGATCGATGATACTTATGATATCCATGACTTCCGCATCGTATCGGGACCGACCCATACCAACCTGATCTTCGATGTCCTTTTACCAAGCAACGATACGACCGATCATGAGATCATCCGAAAAGAGATCGAAAAAAAGGTCACTGCCTATGACCCTGATCTTTATTGTGTAATGGAGATCGAACACTCCTACATCTAACGCAATCTGTCGTTTTTGACGATCCCGTCAAGATTGCTGAGACGATACTTATGAGAATCGTGCGTATAGATGTCAAAAAGCACTTCCGCCTCATGTGTATAGCCCATCAATATATCACTTAACAGTGACTCTGTTTCCATATATGGTTTCTTTGCATAAAGCTCAAAGACCGTAATACTTCTTTCATCATTATATGAGAAATCATAAAACACTGTCTTTGCAATATCCTTGAAGGTACTGATGATCTCATCGGCATCCTCTCTTTTGAACATATACCGGATAAAACCGTGATTTGTTTCCTTTAGACCGGATACCAGAACAGCTTTTATATATACAACGACATCCAGATCCAGCATCGCCATATCTTCATCAGTAGGCTCAAGATCGATCATCGTCTTTAAAGTCATCGTTTTATCTAACATCAGATCACTCCCAAATTAAAACGGCTTTACAAGCCGCTTAAGCAGTCACCTTACCGGTGATCTCTTTACCATCGGCATCGACTGCCCGATAGTAGGTCTCATTTACTGTTGGCTGGAAGTAGATGTCTAGTGTTTGTAATTTAGATACTTTAACATCCATGCTTTTGAGTTCTTCCTTGACGACTTTTTCAAGTTCATCAGTCACAGTATCAGTCCCATCGCATTGAACGATTACTCTTGTCTTCATTTCCATTTCCTCCTCGTGGATTATTATAACATAGATTATAAGTCATAATATCTATTATTTCCTAGGACAAATCATTATCACTGTAATAATCACCCAATAAAATCTCCTGGCTGTAATAAAAGATCTCATTGACCTTATATGCGATCTCTTCATAAAGGTCACTGCACATATCAGGTATATCATCATAACGACTGTCATAGAAGAAGCAGTCAGTAATAAACGACCGGTCAAAGAAGGGGACAAAGCGTTCAACGCTGTCATCGAAAACACTGTGACCGACCTTATATGCTTTACTGTCATCAAGGCCAAACAGATCACATATCGTCGGATAGATATCAAAGGTACTTGTAAGTGTCGAATAGGTGACAGGTTCGATGTTCGGATTATAGATGATCATCGGTGCTTTATACACTTCATAAGTATCGGTATCCCCTAAGATCTCTTCTTTGCCTTTTTCAGAAGTGATACCGTAAGGATAATGATCGGCAAACATATAGATGACCGTATCATCAAGAACACCTTTTTGTTCAAGGCCCTGCAAAAGGACAGCGATACCACGGTCAAGCGACATCTGCGCCGCCAGATAATAAACAGCTTCTTCACTGTAATCGTCATAGCGACTGTCTTCTCTGATGATGTCATAATACTCTTTCAGCTCTGTTCTTCTTGCATCATACGGCATATGTCCGGATACGGTGACCACAAAGTCAAAGAATGTCTTATCGGTATCCGTATTATCTAAAACTGCCGCAAAAAGGTCCTCGTCCAGGATCCAGTTGACAGTCTCACTGTAATCTTCATACCTTTTTAAACCTAATTTATCCATATCGTAAAAAGTCGAAAAACCAAAAGATTCATGCATACTTTCTCGATCATAGAAATTACCGGTATATGAATGATATGAATTGACCTCATAGCCCATATCTTTGAAAAGATTGGCTAAAGCATAAGGATAGCTGTTGAGATTGAAAGTGTATGAAGTCGTACCGTTATTGATACTTGGTAACATACCGGTCTGCGATATGAATTCACTGTCGCCGGTCGCTACCTCATAGATCGGCGCATAGTGTTCACTGAAATAGAGACCTTCGGTCATGAGCTTGTAAAGGGTCGGTGTCAGATATTCATCGATGGCACTTTCATCAAATGATTCACATAAGATCATAATGAGATTCTTCCCTTCAAATAAGTTGCTTTGGGTTGTGCTGTTGCGCTTACTGTAACGGCTGACAAAATCATCGACCTCAGCTTTCTCTTCTTCTGACAATCCTTTCTTCGGCTCTGAAAGGGCCATATCGATATCCTTGATGTTGAATTCGATGATCCCGAAACGATCCAGAAACTTATAACGATTCTGCATCACTTCATGCAGATAGTGATCTTTATTCCAGGAATTACCGCTTTGTCTGTAATCATACTCCAGCCATTTCACAAGAGCGATATTTAAAGACAGACCGATGATGGCACATATCAGTGTGATCAGAATGCGTATTCTGATATCGTATTTTCGCTCATCTCTATGGATGACGATAAAGATGATCATCACCAATACCGGAACGATATACAACAACTGTTCCGGTTTGAGACCGGCCATTATCTCTCCTTTGACATCAGCCAATTCCCCCGCCAGTGACAATTTACGGTAAGAGAACAAGTTGTTGAAAAAGACATAATGCACGCTCTGGGCAAAGCTGTAGATCGAAAAGTACAGGACGATGACAAGCTCCAGAACATGTCTGACCTTTCCTTTGAATAAAGCTATGATCCCGGCAGAAACAGCGATCCACGAAAGATCAAAGGCAAAGCTTTGCAGATTCATAAAAGACATCCCGATCGATAAGCGCAGGATCACCTCGGTCATATATACAAGACCGATCATCACAAAGATATCACTATGTCCTTTAAAATATTCCCATACCTTGCAAAACACGATCATACCTCTCACTTAAACAGCGTCAATCCCTGATATCCGACCGTGATCTTCGCTCTTTTCATACAACCACCGTCTTCCCCATCGAGCGTCCATTTGACCGGATCGTCGCTGTAAAGATCAAGCTGACGACATTTAAAACGGGTGACATACTTGGCTTTATTACCTAAGATGCCGATGAGATAATTGTAAAGTTCCAGGATATTGGGAGTGTATTCGATCAGGATGACATCCAAAAGACCGTCATCGCATAATGCCTCTTCTTTTTTAAAGAGATCGATACCGGCTGCCCGATGACCAAGTAAGACAAGCCCAAACATAACATCATTGATATAGGTCTTGTCCTCAGTTTCGATCCTGACATGATGCGGTCTGATATTAGGAAGATCAGCGATCCCCTTGACGATATAAGCCAAAGGCCCGAACAACTCTTTATCTTCTCTTTTTGTACTGTAGGAAACATCACAAAAAGCCCCGAAACCGGCGACATAATCAAACCACGTATCGTTAAATCCGGCGACATCGATCTTCTTTACCGAATGATCCAGGACAAGATCGGTGACTTTCTTAAAATCGCTGATACCGTGGATATGGGCAAGATCGTTGATCGTACCTGAAGGATAGATACCAAGCGGTATATCATGACCACCATCTTTCAGGGCACAAACCGCCTCATGGATCGTTCCATCACCACCGGCGACCAATAGTGCATCATAAAGGCTGCCGTTTCGATATACCACCTCATAAGCATCACCGGGTCCCTGGGTGATCCTCACCTCAACAGTATTATCTTTGCACAGACGGCCCATTTCATATAAAAGACCGTCTTTACGGCTCTTTTTGCCTGCATTTAGATTGATGATAAAAAGGATCTTCATCACAAGACCCCTAAGTGTTCCAACAAGACCTCGACCCCGATGAGGATGAGGATAATGCCACCGATAAGCTCAGCTTTGTTTTTGAATCTCGCTCCAAAGAAATGACCGATATAGACACCGCCGGCAGCGATCATAAAGGTGATGATACCGATCGAAGAAGCAGCGACCAGGATATTGGTCTTAAGGATCGCGAAAGTGATCCCGATGACCAGAGCGTCGATCGATGTGGCAATACCCATGATCATCTGCTCTTTGAAATTGATCTTATACTCCTTTTCTTTGTCACCGTCTTCATCTTTGCCCAGGGCCTCCCTTATCATATTCAGCCCGATGATCCCCAATAAGACAAAGGCGATCCAATGATCAAAAGCCGTTATATAACTCTCAAACTGAATACCGAGAAAATAACCGATGACCGGCATCATAGCCTGGAAAAAGCCATATGTAAAACCGATGATCAAAGCATCACGGATCTTAAGTCCGGGCAGTTTCAATCCCTGACATATGCTGACCGCAAAAGCATCCATCGCAAGTCCTACCGCGATCATCAGAATCATTCCTATCGACATAATGATTTAATGATAGCCTATATACCGAAACTATTCAACGAGCAAGTGCTATAATCTTAAGAAGAGGTGATCTTATGCAGAAAAAGAATATCGTCTTATATGACTTAGTAATGATCTATTGGTATAGCAAGGATATCCATGATCATATGGAACATCATGATTTCAATAAGGATGAAGCTTTAAGTACACCGATCTATCGCCATGGCATCGACATGTGTCTTGAAAAGATAAATGAATACAGTGAACATATCAAGACCATCGACAAAGAACTGTATGATGACCGCATCCTGCATCTTTATCACATCAAAGATATCGACGATACCCTGGATCTTGTCCACAACATTGAATATCTGCTTCACTATGAGCTCATCGACCATCCGAATATGATCAAGGAGACCGGTGAAGATCTCAGTGATGTCATAAAAATCGTCCACCAGCGTCTTAAAGGAATGGCTTATGGAATTAAATGAATATCAAAAGAAAGCCATGCGCACAAAAGGCGATGAAAAAGAGCCTTTGGTCATCGCTGCCTTGGGACTTAGCGGTGAGACCGGTGAAGTAAATGACCACATCAAAAAATACCTGGGTCATGGTCATGAATTAGATAAAGGATACATAACCAAAGAATTAGGTGATATTTTATGGTATATCGCTTATATGGCCTATACACTTGACATCACCCTTGAAGATATCGCCAATGCCAATATCACCAAACTGGCTGAGCGTTATCCCGATGGCTTCAGCCATGAGAGATCACTGAACAGAAAAATATGAAAACACACGCCAAAAGCAGATCAGGCAAGCTGTTTTATTGATATGTTTGTTATCGTCATGAAGACGCGCATCAAACAGATCGGTAAAACGATCTGACAGGTAAAGCTATATCTTTTGTCACAGTACTTATTTTCCTAGATCACTTTCGAAAGTAAGCTATGCATATGTATACATGGTCTATATATTAATATTCTCAATAACGGTATGTGGCTAGATCATCGATCATTCAACGGTCAATATATCGATAAGACCGCCACTCAGATCATTCATCAGCGCTCTTATCCTTTTATCGCTGTATATAAATAGCGGTATATCCTCTTTTATACCGAATGTGATATCAGTCAGCCGATCATTACTGTCTGTTCTGACGATCAGAACACAATCGATATTAGCACAATAATCAAACGAAACTTTGTGATCTTCAAGATCGATAGCTTTCCGGTATATCCTGCCATCAACTCCTTCAGACTCAATATCGTATCCATAGTTGAAATCGGAATTAGTGACAGTGATCTTTCCATCAGCGATAGTTACATTCATAGTACCATCCCTGATCACTTTATCATTATCAAAGTCATATTCATAATTTGCCCACGCTTCCGAAAAATCATCATATCGTCGGGAACAGTATTTCATATAGCAAATCAAACAGATCACCAGCGATGATATCAGAAGTATCGCCACGATCACCTTCCATTTATAGCTTTTACTTATATCCGACATAAAAGTTATACCTCATAATATAAGCATAACATGATATTTATAAAAATGGATACGATCGAACAATCGTGCTTATCCGTATCGATACTGAATAGTATTTTATAGTACATCGATCTTAGAAAGCTCTCAAAAGCTATGAACCATTGATGTCAAAAGATGGCTGATATGACTTATAAAGAACTAGGCATGACTGAAGATATCAATAAAGCCATAACATTCATGAATGTCGCTATCTCAAGACTTGATGATGCAGATACATATCATAGATGCAGTTTCAATAACTCCTTGTCATAGTTATACTACGAAAGCAAAGACACGGAAATCGAGTTGAATGTTTAAAGATAAGTACTTGACCAAAAGACACAGAGCAATATTCTTATTAAGTATCAGAAAAGTAAATGGTGATGATATCGCTAAGAATATCGACAAAGCCCTAAGCAAGATCGATAGGACAATATAGCGATATCAATATGAAAGCCGTAATTATGAAAATTATGAATATAGCTTATAAAGTGCCGGACTGCAAAGTTGCAGTACATCAAAAGCTATCTTCTGCAAGTTTCTATTGGAAAGGCTTACATTTAAAGATATAATTAAGTCAGCGGAAGGGGGGTAAAGTAATGTTACATTACAATCCTCATAGGTACACAAACGGCACCATAGGATAGTTGGATCTATCTATGGTTTTTATGTTTTGAGTTTACATCCAACTTAAAATCTAATAAAACATAATCTAAATAGGAAAGGGGGGATCACGAGAAAAATATTATCGATATTAGTCGCAATCGTTATGGCGGTTAGTTTGATCGACTCTACTGCTTTAACGTTAGATTACGATGGTCCAAATATAATGGCTTAGATGAAATTTCAGAGATAAGAACCCAATCGGCGAAGATAAGAATTGAGGATCTGGTTTTAATAAAAGGACATCGAAACGCATCTTTCCAAAAACCGGTAAATCAAAAACTTTGAATATTACTGGCTCCCACCAAGAAAAAACATA